>NZ_AKZQ01000031.1:0-174511 GCF_000278705.1 Flavobacterium sp. F52
AGATTTTAGATTTTAGATTTTCTAATAAAAAAACCGAAAATCAAAAATTTGATTTTCGGTTTTTTTTAATCTTTGTCCCTTTGAACCTCTGCTCCTTTGAACCTTTGTTCCTCTGAACCTTTGCACCTTAAAAACTAAGATCCTCTCTGTCTCCTTCCTCCTTTTTTGCTTTCAGCAAAATTTCCAATTTTATAAGCTAAAGAAAACATCACATATCGTTTTAAAACTGTATTCTCTTCATCTCGAATAGAAGTTGGCGAAATGGTTCTTGTTGCACTTTGGTTTTGATTTAAAACATCGTACACTTTCACTTTAGCATAAAGTTTTTTATCTAAAAATCCGTAAGACAAACTTGTATTCCAAAGGAAGAAATCCTTTTTAAAATCGTCTGAAATATTCGAATTATAAGTATATCCAAAGTCATTCCCAAAAATTAAATTAGCAGGCCAATACGATGTTGTCTGCATATTAATTCTGTGAATTACGTTTGAAGTCGCGTCTCTTGAAAAATTTTCATATCGCGTTTCGTTGTATGATAAACTGTAAGATGGCGCAATAGAAAGCACTTCGCCATAATCATAAGAAGCATAAACACTTGGCGTAACTACAACCGATTTTGCGTAATATAAAACCGCATTTGTAAATCCTTTATCAAAATTATAATTACCGCTTAAACGCAACCCGTATCTTAAAGTGTGTGCATCTTTTTTAATCTGCTGATTCCAGTTTCCTCCAACCGAAGCCGAGTAAGTTCCTGAAATATTTACGTAAGTTGTATTTCTTTTTCCGCTATCATCATAAATCGAAGTAGAAACAATATCATTATTATAATAATCTCCTTTAAGAAATAAACTATAGCCAGAACGCGTTCTAAAGTCAAAATTCTTAAAATCGATACCCGCAGTACTTTTTTCAATCGGATTAAGATTTGGGTTTCCGATTACGCTGTTTAACGGATTATTTAAATCTGCAACTGGCATTAATTGTGTTGCCGACGGAAGTGCATTAGAGTAATCATATTTGAAAGTTAAGTTTTTAGAACGGTTAAATTTGTATCGAAGCTGGGCTGTTCCGTACGGAAGCATATATCTTTTATTCAGATCTGTAGCCTGATTTAAATAAAAGGAATGATTATCAAACTCCACAATTGATGTTCTCGAATTTACATTCAGCGTAAATTTACTTTTTTGCCAAGTAATCCCCACTTTTGGCGTAATCGAATTTTGTTTTGATGTGGTATAATTGGTCAGTGATAAATTTAAATCTGAATATTCTTGCGAAGCATCATCAAAATTAAATGTCTTTTGATCGTTCATAGAACTCTGCCAATCAAAATCGGTTCCGAAACGCAATCTCAGCGAATCTGTCACAGGCTCTGTGTATTCTAAGTCAAGCGAATACGCATCGCTTTTTGATGTATTTTTTGCATTCTGATTTCTTTCATCATTTGGTTTATTATCTTGATAAAAAATAGTCTCAGAAATATTGATTCCGTTCGAATCATTTTTAGTGTTATTGTTATTAAAAACCACACTTAAATTTCGCGATTGCTTCTTAAAAGTTTTATTGAAGTTAATACTGTTAGCAAAACTTGTATTAGAACTTTCGGTATGCGATGTGGCTGTACTTTCGTTTAATGCATCGCCATTTTCATTTTGTGAGAAAGTTGAAGATTCAGCATTATTATTAGATTCTGATAAATTCAATTTAGGAGCAAAAACAATCTGCATAGTTGGATTGATTTTGTATTCTAACTCGAAATTGACTTTGTTTCCTGTATTTTCATTTCTGGTTTTAGAATCTGCTTCGGTTAAAATATTCCCTGTTGGCAACAGACTAAGCTGATTCGATTTGCTATCATTTTTAGTCACGGCATTTGTAAAATTATAACTGCTCATAAACTCCAAATCTTTGGTCCAATCATCAGAATAATTAATTCCGGCCAAAGTAGATTGCGTAATTCCTTTTCCTCCACTGCTAGCGCCTTGACTTCCGCCTTTAGCATTTCGTCCGCCTCCCATATTATCAAAAACCTCATCCATAGAGAATCCGGTTGAGTTGATATTGTTTGAAGAAGCCAATACGCTTATTTTTTGTTTATTTTTAAAAAAGTTCATCATTAAACTGCTTTCATAGCGTTCGTCTGAACCATATCCTCCAAGCACTTTACCGAAATAGCCTTTATTTTTCTTTTCGTCAATGGTAATGTTTATACTCGAATAATCTGAAGTCGATTCTTGTTTGGCCAGTTCTTCTTTTTTGGTTTTAAAATCAGAAACCTGAACTTTTTTAATAATATCAGCCGGGAGGTTTTTAATGGCAATAGCTCCATCTTTATCAAAAAATGCTTTTCCGTTGACTAAAACCTGATTGACTTCTCGCCCATTTACCGTAATTTTTCCGGTATTATCAACATCAAATCCTGGCAACTGTTTCAGTAATGTTTCCACATTTGCATCAGGACGCACTTTATAAGAGCCTGCATTAAATTCTAAAGTGTCTTTTTTAATGGTAATTGGCGGTGCTTCGCTTTTAATTACCACCTCATTTAAAACATTGGCGTTTTCAAGCATATACAGTTTTCCGAAATCTTTACTTTCTGTAAGCCCTTTTTGCTCTTCAAAATAGGCTTGGTATCCTGTATAATTTACTTTTAAGAAAACTGGCTTATCAAACTTTTTGGTATTGATAATAAAATTTCCGTTTTTATCGGTTGTAGCATATTCAATAATGGTTGAATCTTTTACTGCTGTGAAGTAAACCGTGGCGAGTTCAAGCGGAAGCTGCGAGTTAATATCGACTACGGTCCCTTTAATAACGATATTATTTTGGGCGTTTGCCGAATAAACAAAAGCTAAAAACAATAGAAATGAATAAATTCTGGTCATAAAATTAGGTTAGTTAGATCGGTAAGACTAAAAAAAACAGAAAAGGTTTAATTGTGTTTTTTACATTTAACCAAATATGATGCCAATACAAAAAGCGATCTTTTAATAATCAAGACACCAAACATAAAAAAATCCCCTATTCAAGGGGATTTTTTTTTTATTTTTCTCTGATGTAAATATCGATCGGAACTCCTGCAAAATCCCATTTCTCACGAATTTTATTTTCCAAGTATCGTTTATAAGGCTCTTTAACATATTGCGGTAAATTGGCAAAAAACACAAATTGCGGCGTTTGAGTTGGTAACTGCATGCAATATTTAATTTTTACATACTTCCCTTTCATTGCTGGTGGCGGATAAGATTCAATCACCTTCAGCATGTATTCGTTGAATTTTGAAGTCGGAATTCTTTGTTTTCTATTTTCGTAAACTTGAACCGTTGCTTCAAGCGCTTTCAATAAACGCTGTTTTGTTAAAGCCGAAACGAATAAGATTGGCACATCTGTAAATGGCATCAATTCTTTTTTGATTTTCTCTTCGTAATCACGAGTTGACATGGTATCTTTTTCGACCAAATCCCATTTGTTTACCAGGATTACAACACCTTTACGGTTTTTCTCTGCTAGCCAGAAAATACTTTGATCCTGACCTTCAAATCCGCGTGTAGCGTCGATTACCAAAATACAAATATCAGCATGTTCAATTGCTCTAACAGAACGCATTACAGAGTAAAACTCTAAATCTTCTTTTACTTTTGCTTTACGGCGAATTCCTGCAGTATCCACCAAATTAAATTCAAAACCAAAACGGTCAAATTTAGTATCAATAGCGTCACGAGTTGTTCCAGCAATATCGGTCACAATATAACGATCTTTACCAATCAAAGCATTGATAAAACTAGATTTTCCAGCATTCGGACGACCTACAACTGCAAAACGCGGCAATTCAACTTCTGGTGTAACTGGCTCTGGTTTTTCTGGGAAAGCTTCAATTAAGGCATCCAATAAATCTCCTGTTCCACTTCCAGAAATACTTGCAAAAGTATAATAATCGCCCAAACCAAGGTTATAAAACTCAACTGCGTCTTTCTCACGCATCGCGTTGTCAACCTTATTTACAGCCAATAAAACTGGTTTTGTAACTTTACGAAGCAATTTTGCAACGGTTTCATCCATTGGCGTAATCCCTTCTTCAACATCCACCACAAAAATAATAACATCGGCTTCGTCGATAGCAAGCTCTACCTGTTTACGGATTTCACCTTCGAAAATATCATCAGATCCTCGAACATATCCACCTGTATCAATGACAGAAAACTCTTTTCCGTTCCACTCGCTTTTACCATAGTTTCTATCACGGGTAACCCCAGATACTGAATCTACAATAGCTTCTCTTCTTTGTATCAGCCTATTAAAAAGGGTCGATTTCCCTACATTAGGTCTTCCTACTATCGCAACAATGTTATTACTCATTTTATTGAATTTTAGATTTTAGACTTTAGATTTCAGATTCTTAGCTTCCTAAAAACCTAATCACTTATAATCCAAAATGCTTTATTTAAATTTTTTGCAAAGGTAATCTTTTTTAGTTTGCAGTCACAGTTTTAAGTATTCAGTCAAAAAAACTGATCAAAATGGGACTCTAAACTAAAGCATACTACTTTTTTAGCAACTATTTTTTTGATATATTTTAGTTTACAATTCAGTTACAGTTTTCAGACTGAGACTGTAAACCGAGACTGAAAACTCTTTTTACTGGTTATAACCAAATCGTTTCAGCATATTTGCGTTGCTTCTCCAATTTTTGTTCACTTTTACGTAAAGCTCAATGTGAATTTGTTTTCCGAAGAATTTCTCTAAATCAGCACGGGCATCGGTTCCAACTTTTTTCAAAGCTGCGCCTTTATGTCCGATAATGATTCCTTTTTGTGTATCGCGCTCCACCATAATTACCGAACGGATTCTAATAATATTGTCTGTTTCATGAAATTCTTCTGTTACAATTTCAACTGCGTATGGAATTTCTTTAGCGTAGTTCAATAAGATTTTCTCACGGATAGTTTCATTTACGAAGAAACGTTCTGGTTTGTCCGTTAATTGATCTTTCGGGTAATAAGGTGGTGATTCTGGCAATAATTCGATAATTCTTCCAAAGACTTCTGGAACGTTGAAATTCTGCAAAGCCGAAATTGGGAAAATTTCTGCGTTTGGCACTTTTTCTTTCCAAAAAGCCACTTGCTGTTCTAATTGTTCTTGGTTTGAATTATCAATTTTATTTAAAAGCAATAAAACCGGAATCTTAGCATGAATGATTTTCTTGAAGAAGTCTTCGTCTTTCAAGTCCTGCTCCCCTATTTCGACCATGTAGATTAAAATGTCAGCATCTTCAAAAGCCGATTTTACAAAGTTCATCATCGATTCCTGCATTTCGTATGCTGGTTTGATGATTCCAGGCGTATCAGATAGAACCAATTGAAAGTCTTCTCCGTTTACGATTCCTAGAATTCTATGACGTGTAGTTTGTGCTTTTGATGTAATGATCGACAATCGTTCTCCAACGAAAGCGTTCATCAATGTTGATTTTCCAACATTTGGATTTCCGATAATATTTACGAAACCTGCTTTATGTGACATTTGCATGATATTTTAAGATGCAAAGGTAGTCATATCAACTCAATACAGAAAATAAAACATTTTTTAAAGTTTTCGTTGGATTTTTAAAAAATCGGCGTATCTTTGCACCCGAAACATCGCGGGATAGAGCAGTAGGCAGCTCGTCGGGCTCATAACCCGAAGGTCACAGGTTCGAGTCCTGTTCCCGCTACACAGACAAAAGCTTCAGAGAAATCTGAAGCTTTTTTGTTTTCTACCAAAAACGCATCCATGGCTTCTCCCGATTTAACAAAAAAAAGCTTATTTACAAAAGTGTTTTGATTTTAGAAATTAAATGCTAAATTAGCTATCTATCATCCTCTTATTTAAATATTTGCCTATTTATTCTCATTAGAAAATCCAAATATAATCTCGTTGTGTTTAATGGCAATAGACAAACAAAATAACACCTCGTTAATTACCTTTATAGATACCGAAATCGAATCGGCTAAAGGTAAAATCCTTGATATAGGTGCAATTAAAGAAGATGGTAATCGCTTTCATAGTGTTTCCCTAGGAAATTTTACCCAGTTTCTGAAAGGAAGCGAGTATATCTGTGGTCACAATATCTTAAATCATGATATTAAATTTATTGACCAAACTATCAATGAAGCTGGTGTTCCTCCTAGAAACATAATTGATACCTTACATTTATCTCCCCTACTATTTCCAACAAAACCTTACCATGCTTTATTAAAAGATGATAAACTTCAGACAGAAGAACTTAATAATCCATTAAACGATTCCATTAAGGCTCGTGATTTATTTAATGGTGAAGTTGCCGCTTTTTCACAAATTGATGAAGTACTTAAAGAAATTTTTTATTCTCTTTTACATCCCACAAAAGAATTTGGTGCTTTTTTTCGTTTTATAAATTATAAGAGTACTAGATCCAATTTGGAAGCGCAGATTAGATTAAAATTCCAAGGTGAAATTTGCGAACACTCAAATATTAGCAAAATAAAGGCTGAACATCCCATTGAATTGGCTTACTGCCTATCGCTTATTAATTCATTTATAGTTCACAGAAACGTTTACTCCATTACGCCTCCCTGGGTTCTAAAGAACTATCCTGAGGTAGAAAGCATAATGTTATTATTACGAAGCAAACCTTGCATAACTGGATGCAATTATTGCAATAATGCTCTGAACATCCACAAAGGGTTAAAAAAATTTTTTGGTTTTGATTCTTATCGCACTTATGGAGGCGAACCTCTTCAAGAAAAAGCTGTTAATGCAGCTGTAAATAATAAGTCGGTTCTGGCTGTTTTTCCAACTGGCGGAGGAAAATCAATTACTTTTCAAGTTCCAGCACTTATGAGTGCCGAAAACTCAAAAGGACTAACTATTATAATTTCTCCACTCCAGTCTTTAATGAAAGATCAAGTTGACAACCTTGAAAAAAATGGAATAACGCAAGCGGTAACTATTAATGGACTATTAGACCCAATTGAAAGAGCAAAATCATTTGAAAGAATTGAAGATGGCTCTGCTTCTATTCTATACATTTCACCTGAATCTCTTCGCTCAAAGACTATCGAGAAGTTAATTTTAGGAAGAAAAATAGCCCGTTTTGTAATTGATGAAGCTCATTGTTTTTCATCATGGGGACAAGATTTCAGGGTTGATTATCTATATATTGGCGATTTTATAAAATTAATTCAAGAAAAGAAAAATCTAGACGAAGGTATACCAGTATCCTGCTTTACCGCAACAGCCAAACAAAAGGTAATTGAAGACATAAGAGACTATTTTAGAGAAAAATTATCAATCGAACTTGAATTATTTACATCAAAAGCATCAAGAACTAATCTTCAGTATAGAGTTTTTGAAAAGCAAAATGAAGAAGAAAAATATTTGGCTACGAGAGACTTAATTGAAGAGAAAAACTGTCCAACAATTATTTATGTATCCAGAACACTTAAAGCCAATAAGTTAGCTGACCAGCTATTAAAAGATGGCTTTAATGCTAAACCATACCATGGGAAAATGGACAAAAAGGAGAAGAATGAAAACCAGAATTCCTTTTTAAATGGCGAAACTCAAATTATGGTAGCCACTTCTGCATTTGGTATGGGAGTAGACAAAAAAGATATAGGGTTAGTCATTCATTATGAAATCTCCGATTCGCTCGAAAATTATGTTCAAGAAGCTGGACGTGCAGGCAGGGATGAAAATATATCAGGCGATTGTTTTGTATTGTTTAATGAGGAAGACCTCAGCAAACATTTTATTCTTCTTAACCAAACCAAACTTTCTATAAAAGAAATCCAGCAGGTCTGGAAAGCAATAAAGGATATTACTAGATTTCGATCTAAGGTATCTAATTCTGCATTAGAAATTGCCCGAAAAGCAGGTTGGGATGATAATGTTGCAGAAATTGAAACACGTGTAACTACAGCAATAGCAGCCTTGGAAGATGCAGGTTATTTAAAGCGTGGACAGAACATGCCAAGGGTGTTTGCAAGCAGCATTTTATCTAAAAATGCACAGGAAGCTATTAACAAAATAGAAGCTTCGAAAAAATTTGAAGAAAAGCAAAAGGAACAAGGTGTACGCATTATGAAAAAACTCTTTTCTAGTAAAAGCAGAAAAGAAACTAACAGCGAAACTCCAGAATCGAGAGTAGACTATATTAGTGATCATTTAGGCATTGTACGAGAAGAAGTCATCAATATTATAAGCTTATTGCGAGAAGAAAATATTCTGGCCGATGCCAAAGATTTGACTGCATTTATAAAAAATACAGACAATAAAAATCGGTCTTTAGCCATTGTAGAGTCATACAGCAAAATTGAAAAGTTTTTATTGTCGATATTAAAAGAAGATGAGAGTATTTTTCATTTGAAAGAATTAAATGAGTTTGCTGAAAAAGAGGGCTGTGAAGGTGTAAACACCAATAAAATAAAAACGATAATTAACTTTTGGTCTATTAAAAACTGGATTAAAAGAAAAAACTTAGATCATTTTAAGAACCATATTGCAATACTCTGCCTTCAAAGCAAGAAGCAATTAACTGATAAACTTGAAATACGATACGAACTTGCAAAGTTTATTGTTGACTTCTTTTTTAACAAAACCAGTTCCGAAACTGCAAAAAATCAGACAGATAAAGATGAAATTTTGGTCGAGTTTTCAGTACACGAACTAAAAGTTGCTTATGATAACAGCTCCAATCTTTTCAAAAAAGAAATAACTATTTATGACATTGAAGATACATTATTCTATCTTTCGCGAATCGAAGCAATAAAGATCGAAGGCGGTTTTCTTGTAGTTTATAATGCTTTAACAATCGAGCGAACTGAACAGGATAATAAAAAACGATATACTAAAGACGATTATCAAAAACTCAATCAATTTTATGAAAGCAAAGTCCAGCAAATTCACATAGTGGGCGAATATGCTCAAAGAATGATTAATGATTACAAAAATGCACTTCAGTTTGTAGAAGATTATTTTCAGCTCAACTACAGTTCCTTTTTAAATAAATATTTTAAAGGAAGCGAAAGACAGAACGAGATTAAAAGAAATATTACTCCAGCAAAATTTAGACAGCTATTTGGAGAACTTTCTCCCGCACAATTAAAAATTATAAAAGACAATGAAACACAACATATCGTTGTTGCTGCGGGTCCAGGCAGTGGCAAAACGAAGGTATTGGTCCATAAATTGGCTTCGCTATTGTTAATGGAAGATGTAAAACATGAACAATTGCTCATGTTGACGTTCTCAAGAGCTGCCGTTATCGAATTTAAAAAGCGTTTATTAAAGCTTATAGGTAATGCAGCCAATTTTATCGAAATTAAGACATTTCATTCTTATTGTTTTGATCTTTTAGGCAAGGTTGGCACTTTAGAAAAATCTACCGATATTTTAAACACTACAGTCGAAAAAATTAAAAACGGTGATGTTGAAACTAATAAAATAACTAAAACTGTTTTGGTCATCGACGAAGCCCAAGATATGAATTCTGATGAGTTTGCACTAATAAACGCTTTGCTTGAGCAGAATGAGGATATGAGAGTTATTGCAGTTGGAGATGATGATCAAAATATTTATGAATTTAGAGGCGCGAGTTCTAAATATCTTGAACAGTTCATCTATCAAAATAAAGCAATAAAACATGAATTGGTCGAAAATTATCGCAGCAAAAACAATTTGGTTATGTTTACAAATCAATTTGTTCAACAAATCCAGCACCGTCTAAAAGAAACACAAATTATTGCAAATCAAATTGATAATGGAAAAATCAAGATTGTTACGCACCAAAATGGCAATTTGATAACACCTTTGGTACACGACGTATGCAACGCAGATCTTTCTGGAACTACTTGTGTAATTACGAAAACTAACGAAGAAGCTATAAAAGTTGCAGGATTGCTTTTAAAAAATGGCATAATGGCAAAATTAATACAATCTAATGATGGTTTTAATTTGTCCAATCTTGTTGAAGTTAGATTTTTATTGAATGAAATAGATTCAGAATCGGGTGTTTACACCATTAGTGATGAAATTTGGGATAAGGCAAAAATTGAGTTAAATAACACTTTCCGCAAAAGCAACAAACTGGAGATTTGTCAGAATATCATAAAAGATTTTGAAACTACTAATCCTAATAGAAAATACAAATCTGATTTGGAAGTTTTAATTAGGGAATCTAAATTGGAGGATTTTTATAGTGAAAATGGCGAAACAATTTTTGTATCAACCATTCATAAAGCTAAAGGAAAAGAGTTTGACAATGTATATCTCTTACTTGAAAACTTTAATGCAATTACAGATGAAGCTAAACGTCAATTGTACGTAGCCATGACTCGAGCCAAACGCAATCTAAATATCCATTTAAATGGAGATTATCTCAATTTTTTAACTGCTGAAAATCTTGAACATAAAAATGATCTTGAAATTTATATGCCTCCTGATAAAATTGCTGTTCATGCAACCTTAAAAGATATTTGGCTTGACTTCTTTATAGAAAGACAAACTTTAGTTTCCCAACTCACGTGTGGAGAAATACTTTTTGTTGAAAGTAACGAATGCTTAAACTCAAGTGGTCAATCTGTGTTGAAATTCTCAAAACATTTCATTGAGAAAATCGAAATAATGAAATCAAAACAGTACGAATTAAAAAGCGCGAAGATAAATTTCATATTGCATTGGTTTAAAGAAGAAACTGCACAGGATATCAAAGTTATATTACCTGAGCTTTATTTTGAAATTAATAGACATCATTAAAAATGAGATATTCCTTATTACAAGCCAACTAAAAATAAAAACAGCTTCAGTTTTTTTCTAGAGCTGCTTTATTGCAAAATACTAAATCTATTTGTTAACATTTCATCTATCAAAAGCAATCTTTCTAGTTTTAGGCGAATTATAAACACAGGCCAAAATAACGAAAAACAAGCTGCATAAGGAAGATAGCGATCTTATGTTATTCCAAAAATTCCAACGGTCTTCGAAGATATTTCTCATTTGTCTCGCACTTGTACTTGAAACATTTGAAAGTTCAAACAACTCCAGCTTATTATTTAGAGGAACGTTTACAAACGCCGTTACAGCAAACACACCAATTGAATAAAACAGTGTAGCTATAAAGAGCAACAGAAACGATTTCTTTTTGTAATGCAGAAAACTAGTAATTGGAAGCAAAAGTAAAGTGCCAAAAAAACAAATGAAAAATGGCATATTTTGAATCTCTCGATTAATATTCTGCATGGCATTTAGAAACTCCTTATCGTTTAGTTTTCCCAATCCTAAGCTCACCGAAATCGAGTACGAAAAGAAAAGCCCAGCCATTAATGCTGTTGTCGTTGCCGTAACAATTAGTAGAATATTTGATGCTCTCATTTTAATTGGAAATGCTAACGGTTCTTTTTAAATATTCATTGGTATTTAGTTGACGTATCATAAAATCTGCAACTTCTTTACGGGCAATTTTCAGATTGAGTTTTTTATAACTTCCGTCAAAACCTATGCGATACGTATTGGTAATTTGGCCATCCGTAAAGGCACTAGGTCGAACAATTGTATAATCCAAACTGCTGTCCAAAATATATTTCTCTTGCAACTTATGGTCTTTAAATGCTTTTTTTAGCAACATTCCGAACATAACGTGTTTCCAGATAAAATTAAGATTTCCATAGCTTTCGCCCAAGCCGAGCGTCGTTTGGCAAATCAGCCTATTTAATCCTTTTTTTCTCATGGCTTCAATAATGTTTTTTGTTCCTTCTGCACGTATTTTACCTTTTCTACCATCGCCTAAGGCACAAAAAACAGCTTCGTGATTCTGTAGCGCGTTCTCAACATCATTCAAACTCAAAACATCACCTACATGAATATGAAGGTTAGGATGAGAAATGCTTTGTAGTTTTTGAGGATCACGAACAAAAGCTGTTACTTCATCACCATTTTTTAATGCTTGTTTTACGATTTCAATGCCAACTGTACCTGTGGCTCCAAAGATTATAACTTTCATTGTATCAATATTTAAGATTAGTGATACAAAATTGCAATAGATAAATGTCCTAAAATAGAATAAAAGCGACAGTGATAATTATTTCTCAAATGATTTTGGAGTTTTACCAGTAAAAGCTTTAAAAACTTTTATAAAATGAGATTGATCTGAAAACCCATTCTGATATACAATGTCGGTATGTTTTTCATAATCTTTAACTGTCAATTGATCTAATGAGGCTTGAAATTGGATAATCTTGGCAAATTGCTTGGGAGTAAGCCCTGTTTCAGTTAGAAATCTTCGCTCAAAGGTGCGAATATTGAACTTTAATTTACCAGCAATCGAGCGGATACTTTCTTGACCTTTTGTTTGAAAAATGTATTCTATACCTTGCCGTATTTCAAAATCAAGGTTTTCTTTTTTCTTTTCAAAATACCGTAAAAGCAATTTTGATATAATTTCAATTTTATCTTTTACGCTTTCGCTCAATTCTAGTTGTTTTTTAAGCCAGCTTATATCTTCTTCAGTATCATCAAAGTAGTAACAATTGTCATTTATGCTCTGGGGCTGTATATCAAAAAATGTCTTCAAAACGTAGGGATACAACTGAAAAACGATAATAAGAAATGCGCCCGAAATCTCAAGCTCAATTGGCAAAATGGTTTGGCCATAAAGAAAAACTTCCGGCATCTTTTTATCGTGAGGTTTTACGATCAATCCGTGATCGGTTTGCTGAAACATTAAACCTGGACAACCATCTGCAAAAAAAGGCAATGTTGTATGTATATTTTTATCTTCATTTTCAAACACCCATATATTTTTCACAAAAAGAGAAATAGAGTCTTCGGGAACAATATTTTGATAGTTCATATTATTGTGATTACCGATTTTATATCTATCAAATATCTGAAAATTTTCCAAAACGCAAATTTCGAGACATTTATGAAGCTTTTCAACTGTCAACAACAGTAACACTAAAGCAATCTGATTATTCAGAACTAGCTATTTTGCAATAAACTAAAAAACACAGTCTTCAAAAATATTTTTTTTCTATCTTCCCAAAATAAAATCATATAAAATGAGCCAACTGTTTTCAATAAAAAAATCATTTTTATTCAGCTTCATTGTACTAACCAGCTATTTCTTGGTTTCTTTCCATATAAAAAATACAGAACAGAGCACTTCTTATAAAACCAAAAAAGTGCTGATTTTTTCTAAAACCAATGGCTTCAGACATGAAAGCATTCCCTCCGGAATTGCAGCGATAAAAAAACTGGGACAAGAAAATCATTTTATTGTAGACGCTACTGAAGACTCTCTGGCAATTAATTCAAAAAACTTGAAACAATATCAAGCCGTTATATTTTTAAGTGCCTCAGGTAATGTTTTAGGCGAAAATCAAAAATTGGCTTTACAAAAATTCATAGAAAACGGAAATGGTTTTGTCGGCATTCATTCGGCTACAAACTGCGAACCAAATTGGTCTTGGTATACGCAAATGATCGGCGGAATTTTTGAAGGACATCCTGAGCCGCAAAATGCCAAACTTATGATTGTAGATCACGAACATCCGTCTACAAAACATCTTCCTGCAATCTGGGAAAGAAAAGACGAATGGTACAATTTTAAATATTTAAACCCAAACGTAAACGTGCTTATAAAAATTGATGAATCTTCGTATAAAGGTGGTAAACATGGCGATAATCATCCTCTGGCATGGTATCATGAATATGATGGTGGCAGAGTATTTTACACTGCCTTAGGACACAGCTCTGAAAGTTATAGCGATCCTCTTTTTGTACAGCATTTACTCGGAGGAATTACCTATGCTTTAGGGAAATAGTTTATACAAAATTATACATCAAAAAAGATGAAATAATCAAATTTGTGTAAGGCATAATTTTCTAAACTAATAAAGAAAGCTTCAGACTTCTCTGAAGCTTTCTTTACTTGAATAAATACTGTCCAATTGTATGCAAGCATTTAGTTTATTAGAAAATTTTACAAAGATCTTTTACATGCATTTAATCGTCCCGCCATCTACCCTAATGGTAGCTCCACTAATGTAATTAGCATAAGTACTACAGAGATATGCAACTGTACCAGCAATTTCTTCAGGCTCTCCAAATCGTCCAGTATCATTTGGAATTAACTGTTCTACAGCCTTAGATTTTATTTCTTCTAAATTTGTCCCCCAATTAAACTTAGTTGCAGAATTTACAAGCCAATCTTCAACCATAGGATTTATAATTGCTCCAGGAGAAACAATATTTGAGGTTATTCCAGTTTCTTTCAATGATCTCGCAAGTGAAATAGAAAGATTATGTCTTGCAGCAAGGGTCGCATTATAATGTGGCTGCTCCTTAATAGGCTGTATGCCTAGCCCTCCACCGATATGAATAACTCGTCCCCAACCTAATGTTTTCATCTGCGGCACTATACGCTGAATCATTCTTACATATGAAACGACATTATTGTTATAAATTTCAGCCCAATCATCTGCTGTTGCTTCGCCCCAAGATTTATGGGATGTTGCCCCTGCGTTGTTAATTAAAATATCAATTTGACCATTTTTAAGAGCTGCAGAAGCAACCTCATCAGCTCCACTATCGGTACTAATATCTCCTAAAGCTATTTCAGCACTTCCTCCATTGCTAATAATTTCCTGACACACAACATTAGCACGATCTTTATTTCTACCATGAACTATAACAGTCGCTCCTTCATTTGCCAACATTTTAACTATTGATTCGCCAAGTCCCGAACTCGAACCCGTTACAAGCGCTCTTTTTCCTTTTAATTTTAAATCCATTTTATCTATAATTAATTATTCTTATTTTTTTGTAAAGGAGATATACCAAATTCTTTTTTGTATGCGTAAGAGAAATGAGACATATTAACAAAACCTATTTCTAAGTAAATGTCACTTGGGCTATGCTTGCAATTTTCTATTAAGTATCTTGCTTCAGAAAGCCGTTTTTTAGTAAGCCATCTGCTGGGAGTAATCTTAAACAATTTCGCAAAATCTCTTTTAAAGCCTGACAAACTGCGCCCAGTTAGAAAGGCAAATTTTTCCAATGGAACATTATATCTATAGTGGCCATTCATAAAACCTTCTAAATCCAGTTTTCCGGGCTCATTAAATTCAAACAGCATTTGCTTAATTTCAGGATCAATGTCAGCAAGTATTAAAACCAGTTCTTTAATTTTAATTCGTAAAGTTTCACTGTCAACCTCTTTTCTTTGGGTATATTCAATGAATAGAGCTACAGATTTTTTCAACATGCTATCTGCCCTGATAATCTTCACTCCTTCACCATGAAATCTTTCTGATTTAAAACCGATTTCTTTCGAAATTTCTTTAAGAGTATTTTGGTCAAAATGAATAGCTATTGAGTTGAAACCGTCAGCCTCTGTATGCTTAATCGATTTTGTTAATTGATTTCTTCTAAAGAAGCGGTAATCACCAGCCGTAAAAGTATATTTCTTATGTCCTATCCATACATCGTGTCTGCCACTTATGATATAACTAAAGATGTGATCGGACACAAAAGCTTCACTTTCGACATTATCTCCCAAATAGAAGTTATGCATAACCTTTGGCTCTGAAAGAGTTTGATCCTTTTTTGATTCCATTTTCTCCTCATTTTTATCTGATACAAATTTCTTAAATATATTAATCTGCTACTTTGTTCAAACGTCCAAATAATTTGTAGTGGCCAAAAAATATTTTCCCTAAATGATGCATAACAAGTAGGTTATATATTTGAGTTTCCTGCTACTAAATCAAAAAGCTTCAAATTTCTCTGAGGCTTTTTTATAAACATACTTTATCGAAATAAAACCCGTTATTGCTTTACAATAATTTAATATCACGTTTTCTCAAGAACTGATTTTAAATTATTAAATGTTTTATTAAATTTGCAATTCCGTAATGAAACCATTTTTTTTCATTCTAAAATTATGATTTTCATAGAAATACCACAAAAAGAAACTTTATAATCTCTAAAAAACAATTTACACTATAATTACAATTCAACACAATGCTTAAAAAACACAACCCCAAATTTTTATTTTTTACTCTTTTAACTTTATTTTTTTCTGTCACTGCATTTTCTCAAAAAAGTGTTTATGCTGGAATCGAAATTGGTCGTAGAGCCATAAAAGTTTCTATTATTGATGTAAACAACATCAGAAAAGCCGATTATAAAATCCTTTCTTTCTGGACTGAGAGAATTCCATTTGCCGATCATATTACTGCTAATGGCGAACTTACTCAAGAAGACATCACTAAGACTACCGTAACGGTTACCAACCAATTGCAAAAAATTAGAGCTGAAAATAAACTTCTTGAAGAAAACATTTTTATTGTAGCGGCTCCTGTTTTTGCATCTGCTCGTAATTTAGATGTGCTAAAAAACAAAATTGCTCTTTTAACTGGAAAACAATTAGAGGTTTTAGATGTTAATGAAGAAGCAAAAACGCTTGTTAAAGGTGCAATCCCACCTGTTGATTTCGCCAATGCTTTCCTTCTTGATATTGGTGCTCAAACTACCAAAGGCGGTTACATTGACGAACTAAAAGACAATAAATTAGAGTTTATTCCGCTAGAGCTAAATTTCGGAACCATGACCCTTACTGATGCTGTCGAAAAAACAGTGGTAAACAAAAGTCAGGTAAACGATATGTCTACATATCAGGAAAAGTCTTTTGATTATAATGTCATTCTACGTAAAAAGACTAAAGAATTATTTGATGCCAACCCTCCTTTAGCTAAAAAGGATAAATTATACTTATCTGGTGGAGCTGTTTGGGCGTTTTCAACTCTTTTTTATGACGAAAATGTTAATAAAGATCATTACGTTGCTTTAACGCTTCAAGATGTTATAGATTATGACGCTATTCTTAAAAACAACTTTAGTAAGTTTACCAACCTTGCAAAAACAAACAAAGAAGCCGCAAGAGTTTTAAGCACTTATGACCAAAAATATTTGATTTCTGCAAATAACATCCTTGTAACTTGTCTTGAAAGTATTCCAGACTACGCAACAAAGAAAATTTACTTTGTAAAAGAAGGGCAAGTAATCTGGTTGATTTCTTATATAGCTGATCGTTCGAAAAAAATAAATACTAACTTCTAGAAGTATTTTTTAAAATCTTATAAAGCCTCGGAGAAATCTGAGGCTTTTTTATTCCCTTCCATTTTAGTGCAATTTATTTCAAAATGGTTGCAACTTATAATTTGCAACCAGTTTTGCCATCCAAAGAGGCGGAGTTTTTCTTTTAAACTCTAATTTTAAAATCAAAGAAAATCTTACGTGAAATAAAACCACCGATTATGAAAAATTTAACCGCTTTTTTTATTATTGCACTTTTAGCATTAACGGCTTGCAAAAAAGAAAAATCAAAAAGTGATTCTGAAGCATTAAAAGATTCGACTGCTGTAAAAACAGATTCTTCAGCTCAGAAAAATAGCGTTGCTGTAACAGCAGCAAATTTTAACCGTGCAGAAACCGATCTTTACTTTACAACTTCGGTTAAACAAGCTGGAGGCGTTGGGAGTCTTTTTCATTATAGAACTTTAATGCCTATTGAACATCAAAGCGTAATTCGTGCCAATCGTGATGTTTTGTATTCTTCTGGAGTTTTTGATTTAGATGCTGGCCCCGTAACTGTTACTCTTCCAAATCCTGGAAAACGTTTTATGTCTATGCAGACAATCGACGAAGATCAATATTCTGAAACCTATTATGCCCCAGGCACTTTTACTTTCACAAAGGAAAAAATCGGTACTCGTTATTTAATGTTAGGAATAAGAACTTTTATTGATCCTAACAATCCTAAAGATCTTCCAATTGTAACCGCTTTACAAGATGCTATCAAAGTTAGTCAAAAGGATAAAGGCACTTTTAGTGTTCCAAATTGGAATCAAGCTAGTCAAAAGAAAGTTCGCGATTCTTTAATTGAAGTTTCTAAAAAATTGTCTGACACCAAAGGAATGTTTGGCCCAAGGGGAAAAGTCGACGAAACCCGTCATTTGCTTGGAAGCGCTACCGGTTGGGGCGGAAATCCTGAAAAAGATGCGCTGTATCTTTCTGTAAATCCGAAAAAAAATGACGGAAAAACAGTTTATAAACTTAAAATAAAAAATGTTCCTGTCGATGGTTTTTGGTCTGTGAGTGTATACAATAAAGCGGGATATTTTGAGAAAAACGATCTGAATATGTATACTTTAAACAATATTACGGCAAAAAAAGATGCTGACGGATCGATCACTATTCAATTTGGAGGCTGTGACGGAAAAACACCAAACTGTATTCCAGTTACTGATGGCTGGAATTATTGGGTGAGATTATATCGTCCGCATAAAGAAATACTTAACGGTACTTGGAAATTCCCTGAGGCTGTTGAGGTTAAATAAAAATAATATTATAAAAGGTGAAAGCTCTAGAGAAATCTGGAGCTTTCACTTATTATTTCACCTCATCGCAAAGTTCTTTAGTCCGCATTTCATTTATAATATCCAAAAGCTCCATTTCATCAGTTGGAAATAATTGAAGTGCTTGTTCTAAAAGCAATCCAACATCTATTAAAGGTTTTTTATAATTATCATTTTCTAATGCCAAAATACACAGCTTTAGCATGTTTGTTATCACACAGCCTAATTCGGAGTAATTTAAAACATTGATTTCTGCATTGTAACCTTTCTCAGCCGATTTTAAAATATTTAAATATTGAGCTGATTGTTTTTTTAGATAATTTACTTTCTCTATTTCTGCCGTTTCCATTCTTTCAATTTTATATCATTTTTCAACAATTCAAATATCAGAATATACCTTCAATAAAAGGTTATCTTATATGATAACAATTGTTAATATTCCGCTAGGAATATCTCGTCGGTAGAAAAAAAATATTGCATCACATTGTGTCCTGTAGGGACATCTGATTTGCGAAACATTTTAACCAATCAAACCTACGGAACCTGTATTCGGAATTCAAATTTCGTTTCTACCGACGAGAGATTCCTACGGAATGAATAGATGCAAAATCTCGTGTATATTATCAAATATAAAAACCCAAAATGCGTAAACCCAAAAGGACTTACGCATTTTTTTGATGAAACATTATAAAAAAACGCCGTTTACCAACCTAAGAATGAAACTCCAATATTGAGTGCAAAATAGGATGTTGGACAGGGAATTTCTCCCGATTCAAAACAGTAATAATATTTACCAGCAGCGGTTAAAGCTACTTTGGAATCTATTTTATATTCCAAACCAATTTCAGGTTGCAAAGCAAAATTCCAAGATTCTTCTTCTAGAGTATAAATATACATATCTGTATTTCTTCGGTTGTAAACCATACCAATTCCCATTCCTGCGTACGAATTTATTTTATCGCTTTTTTTGAAATAATAATTTGCATTGGCCAAAATCGGAATCGCATTATTGGTTCTCCACTGTTTTCCCGAAAGAGAAGAAGTTCCTTCTGTATAAGTATCATAAGCAAGACTGCTATGAAAAACATTCCAGCCCGTGCTGAAACCAACTGTTAGCTCTGGTTTTACAAATCTTGCATAACTTAAAGAAAATCCGCGTGCGCTTACATCACTTATATAATCTGAAAGATCGCCTGTGGAAAATCCTAATGACCATGCCACATTGACTACAGAATTCTGCGCGCTCAAACTAATTGTTCCTAATAACATTAGGCTTGCTATAATCTTTTTCATGGTTAATTAGTTTTAAGATAAGGTGATTGTGTAAAAGCCTGATCGATTCCTTTGGTTACTCTTGAAACATCATAATCCCAAGTTACCAGCCCCGCAGCCGAAGCTACCCAAACCGCTGGACTCACTCCGCCAGGCCCAACACTTGAAGGATCTGATATTGTCATCAATAAATTTCCTGTTGTATAAGAACTTACCGAAACATAGGGCGGATAGTACCAGCCCCAATATGGCGGATAATATCCACCATACCACCAGTCATACCAATATGAGTAGAATACTGTTGTAGATTTCATAAAAGCTGGTGTAAACAATACATCTGGATTGCCGCTAATGTCTACTTTAGTCCAACCTAATGCGGTCATATTTTTATCAATTTGATTAAATATCGGTGTCGCATATTGATCTTCCATATAAACAAAAGTGGTATCGCCTTGAGATATTTTAACATCGACAACAATTTTGTTAGGTCTTGCATAAGTGGCTTGGGCAGCAAAATCATATTCGGAGATATAATCAGTGTAGACCACATCTAAATCCGAATAACTGTCAGGTCCTTCAATCTGGCAGCTAATGAGCGAAATGAATGCTCCAAGACATAAAAATAGATTCTTTTTACTTTTCATTTTCATTAATAATTTAAGTTAGTTTAAACTGTTTGCAAAATCTTTCATTTAACGAGTAAACAATATACTTTTGACATATTCAAAATTGCTTTTAATAAGTGTCTATCTTCTTCTTCCGCCACCTCCGCCGAAGCCTCCGCCACCTCCGAAACTGCCACGAGAACCGCCTCCCATTTGTCCTGCACTTGGTCTTGACGAAGAACCTCCTCCTCTATTAAAATTAGATCCTGAAGAGCCTCCTCTATTAAGGTTTGAAGTTCCTGCGCTTGGCGACGCACTCTGGCGAGTTCTTCCAGATGCAGCAGTATTTCCTGCTGATGGACGCGTGCTTGCTGAAGGACGTGAATTGCCTCGATTGGTATTGTATCTATTATTGGCAGAATTATCGCGTACGGTATTAGAACGCATTTTATTATTGTTGTAATTATTAAAACTGTTTCTGTTATTAATATATACATTGTTTCCGCCATGATAATGTCCACCGTGATAACCATGATGATGGTAATAATGGTTGTGACGATAAATCCCTACAGCCATTACCGTAAAAGCGGCGAAATACGGCGGATAAAATCCGTAGTAATAAGGTGGGTAATATGGCACATAAGCCGGAGAATATACATATTGTACAATTGGCACCGTTTCTACCACAACTGCTGTTACGGCTGGCGAACTTTGCACAGGATCGTCTCCTGCATAGGCTGGATTTGCTGTTTTTGCTGGTGAGGACTTGCTTACTGGTTCAATAACATAATCTTTTCCATATAGCAGTTCATCGCCTACAATCTGCATTTTTACTTTGCCGTTTTTATCTTTGTCAACCAAAATAACTGCAACATCCTGATTCTCATTTTTGTTTACAGCAACTTGAAGAATAAAAGTAAATGAATTGCCATTTTTCTTTGTAATTACTTTTATAAAGTCAACTTTTTTATCCAGATTCAAATCCAGGTTATTGATTCCTGTTTTCTCCAAATTTAAGTTTTTCTCAAATTCCTCAATGGTTTTTGATTTCTGAAACAGGGTCATCACGGCATACAAATCAAGATTATCACCAGGCAGTCCAAGTTCTGGACCATCATTATCCGATTGGCAAAAAATCAACTGGGCAGACATGATTAATGCAACTGTCAAATATTTTGTAAATATCTTTATCATAGTAAGAGTATAAAATATTAATAAGAGGGAGTAGAAAATGATCTTTCTATACTTTCTACTCTGTACGCAGAAATCGTCTAGTGTTTTTTGGTTTTATCCAATTCTCCAATAAAAGGAATAACATCTTGAATTTCTGCTCGTATGGTCACTTGTAGATACTGCTCAAGCTGTACAAATTTTGCTGCATTAATTCCGCCAATAGCTTTTACCAATTTAGAATGTGTTTTGGCAAGGAGTTTTTCAGAGTCTTGATTGTATTTCAAATTTTTTGAAGTTAATTCTGTCGCTTTAGCATCGCTTAAGGTTGCATAATTCTTTCCGTAATCTTCTAAAATCAGAATCTTTTGCTGGCTCAAAGCTTTACGTTCCGTTTCGTATTTGTCATAAATAGGTTTAAATGCTGTAGCTTGCGCATCAGATAAGCTCAAGTATTCTTTGACCACATCGGCTTTTGATTTTCCATAAAGATCTTGGATTAAATTAATCTCATCAACAGAAGTTTGTGCTGTGGCATTCAATGCAAAAGCTAACGACAGTATAAATAGTATTTTTTTCATAATATTAATTTTATAGGGTTTTTAAAGTACAGAATGCTCTTTTGTAAAAGGCATTTACTCTACCAATCCATCAGAAGCGCTCATATCTCTTACGCATACATATTTGCCATCTCTTTTTTCAAAAAAGCTCATGTAGTTTCCTGTATTAATTGGCGTTTTGGTAGAATCTGTTACTTTATAATATCCTACTTCTACAACCATTTTCCCGTCATTAGAAACAAAAACTTCTTTGGTTTCAAATGATATAATATTGGTATTATTGGCCAAATCTGATTTTAAAAATTCATATCTGGCTTCTTTGCCAATAATCGGTGGTCTGTTCTGATAAAAAGTTATCGCATCATCTGCGTAATACCCTATTTCTTTGAGCTGGCCCGCATTGTATGTCGCAGCATATTCATTCTCTTTTGCCTGAATCTGTTTCTTGATTTCTTTTAGATCAACGACAGCATTTTCATCCTTTTTTGTATTGCAGGAAACCAATAAAGCAGAGAGCCCTGCGAGAACCGCTCTTATAACTATTTTATTTTTCATACACATTAAATTTTCAAGTTGATATTACATTATTCCCTTTTACTAATACACACAAAAGCAGCTGTTGCCTTTAGCAATGATTTTATCAGCATCAATAATAATATTAGGATCATAAGTTTAGATTTGCTTAAAAAATAAGATTAATATTCTTCAAATATTCTTTGGAGTTCTGCTAAACTTCTCTGTTTCAGCAATGCTACTGACAATAAGATTCTAGATTTCTGCGGATTCAAAGCGTATGACGCAATTAATCCAAGTTCATCATCATTACATTCTACATTTCGGCTTACAAGTCCAGTTGCAACGCGAGTGCTTCTAACTACGATAATTCCTTTTTTGCTGGCTCTTGCGCAAGCATCTAGAGAAGCTTTATTCATATTTCCATTTCCTACTCCAGCAATTACAATTCCTTTAGCACCGCGTTCTATCGAGGCATCAATCAAATCTGGTTTCATATCCGCATCGGCATAAATAATATCTACTCGTGGAAAAGAGCTAACGCCTTTAATATCAAATTCTGAGTTTTTCCCAAATTTTTGACTAGGGTAATTAAAGAAATCATTAGTTCCGTAGGAAGTAATACCTATAAGTCCACGAAGCGGGGACATAAAAGTCTGGACAGCCGTCGTGCTCACCTTTGTTAGAGATTGAGCTGAATGAATCCAGTCGTTCATCACCAAAAGCACTCCGCGTCCTTTTGCTTTAGGATCGCCAGCTACTGCAATCGCATTATAAAGATTTAAAGGTCCGTCTGCACTAATTGCTGTTGATGGACGCATTGACCCCACAAGCACTATTGGTTTATCTGTTTTGGTAGCTAGATTTAAAAAATAAGCCGTTTCCTCCATCGTATCGGTTCCGTGTGTAATTACAAAGCCGTCTACATCATTGCTATTGGCTAATTCATTAATTCGATTGGCTACTTTCAGCATAATTTCAAAGGACATATCCTGAGATCCGACATTAGCAATTTGCTCCCCTTTTATATCAGCTACTTTCAAAGCATCTGGAATTGCATTTACCATTGCATCAATGGTAACTTGACCCGAAGTATATCCTGACTGTACTCCCGTCTTAGCAGAACCGGCAATCGTTCCGCCTGTTGCCAATATTAGGACTTTAGGTTTTGTTTGTCCGAACATGCTTATGCTTAGTGACAACATCACAAGCAAAAGGATTTTATTGCAAAAGTTGATATTTAATTTCATGTTTTGTTTATTTAAGGTTGAGGTTATTTTTGGCCTGTTAAGGTTGCTGGATCAAGCAGTTTCTTAATTTGATCTTCTGTCAGCAATTTCTTTTCGCGTATAAGTTCTAGAATACCTTTATTGGTTGCCAATGCTTCTTTGGCTAGTTCAGTTGTTTTTTCGTAACCCAAAACAGGATTCAAAGCCGTTACAACGCCAACACTTCTGTCCATATAATGGGCTAAAATGTCTTTGTTTACGGTAATGCCATCAATACAATTTTTTCTAAACAATGGCATGGCTTTAAAAAACAATCCTTGCGATTCCATCATGGCAATGGCTTGAACAGGTTCAAAAGCATTTAACTGCAATAAACCAGATTGAGCGGCAATTGTTACCGTCAAATCATTTCCCATGACTTTAAAACACAATTGATTCATAAGTTCTGGCATAACGGGATTTACTTTCCCTGGCATAATGGAAGATCCTGGCTGAAGTGCAGGCAGATTAATTTCGAAGAAACCAGTACGAGGGCCAGAAGCCAAAATGATCAAATCGCTGCTTATTTTTGCCAATGCAACTGCCATACTCTTAAGCGTAGAAGAGTACATTACAAAACCTTGCTGGCTAGTTGTAGCGGCAATAAGATCTTTACTCATTACGATTGGTTTACCTGTAATTTTTGCAAGATGCGTGGCTACTTTTTCTGCATAACCTGGAGAGGCAGTAATTCCTGTACCTATAGCTGTCGCTCCCATATTTTGTTCGCATAGATAAACTTCAGATTTTTTTAAAGCGTTAATCTCCGCATCAAGCTGATTTCCGAAAGCATGAAACTCCTGTCCAACGGTCATTGGCACAGCATCCTGTCCTTCAGTTCGTCCCATTTTTATGATGTCTTTAAATTCATCTCCTTTTTTATGGAACGCTTTTGCCAAAAGATCGGCTTCTTTCAGCAGTTTATCGTTATGAAGCAATAATGCCACTTTTATTGCTGTTGGGTAGACATCGTTTGTTGATTGCCCCATATTCAGATCATCGTGAGGTTCAATGTATTGGTATTCGCCTTTTTTATGTCCGCTTAATTCCAATGCAATATTGGCCAGAACTTCGTTCACATTCATATTGGCCGAAGTACCAGCGCCACCTTGATACAAATCAACAAGAAATTGATCATGATATTTGCCGTCAATTACAGCTTGACAAGCTTTTTCAATAGCAGCAAGCCTATCTTTTTTGAGTCGGCCCACATCAGCATTCGCACGCGCCGCAGCAAGTTTTACCATTGCAAAAGCCTTAACATACTCAGGATAAAATTGCGTTGTCATCCCGCTTATCTGAAAGTTTTCTAACGCACGAGCTGTCTGCACGCCATAGTAAGCATTTGCAGGAATTTGTTTTTCTCCTAGAAGATCTTTTTCGGTTCGGGTCTGAGCATTAAGAGTGCCTAAAGACAATCCGAACAATAGCAGATATTGTACAGTTTTATACATATTTTTCTTTTTTATTGATTAAAAAACAAAAGGCTTTTACTGATTTCTTTTATAAAATGATTGTGAGAAATTATATCTAAAAGAAAACTGTATTTTATTTATTGAAGTACTCCAGCCATCGTTGAAATTTTCGCGGTTACCCCACTGAAATTCAACTCCGACCATACAATTTTTTACAGGAGTATACAAAAGGTTTCCTAGAACGTACTGCCCCTTTTTAAAAGCATCATCCGTCTGTCCGTCTGAGTTATCGATATCAATCATAGAATACCCTATTGCAGTGCTAAACTTATCGCTCCAGTTATGATCTAAAAAGGCTACAACTCCAACTAGAGGAAGGGCAACTCCTTTTACCGGAGTTACCGGATTGCCAAAATTGTTTTCGATACCTACATCGACAGGAGCATCGTTCATGTAGTTCTGAATTCCTTCGCCATAAACGACCTGCCCTCTAAAAACATCATTTTTACTAAAATTAATGTTGGTGCTTAAATTAAGCCCCCATCCTACAGCATCGCCAGACAAGTCATACTGGTCATTATTTTGGTCTTTCCATTCAATTTTTCGAACTATACCGGCTAACTCAATATATCCCCATTTTGTAGCATGATGGTATTCTGCTGAAAGATCTGGCAACGGAAATCTTGCTTTTACCCCCTGCAGTTCCACACGGTTGGCATAATCACCCTGATCGGCACTTGCTCCAGGTCTCTCTAATGCAATGGTTAAACGGGTATCACCTTGAATGGGCATGTAGCGAATTTGGATGTTTCTAAAGAAAACCATTCCGGTTGGCCCCCAATATTCAAGCGAATTTGGAAACACACCAATATCCATAAAAGGACTCCAAGTTTGTCCTGCTCCGAATTTTCCTAATTCGGCGTAAGCGTGACGCAGACGAAAAGTAGTCTGTCCAGCGTCTACACCCGTACCGAACAATTCAAACTCAAAGTGTGTTTTTAATTCTCCGATTCCAGTATCAAAATAATTTTTAAAACCTAATCTGGTTTGACGAACCGAAGCGTAGTAACTGCCATCTGGTCCATATTCATTTTTAAAAGAAGGCAGTTTAGTCGGCCTTACCACATCATACCAATCTGATTGTATCTGATTGAAATTGTAGCCGATATCGGTCATAATAAATCCGTAGATTTCCATACTTTTATTCCCTTCGTCTTGGGCCTGAGCAAAAGCTGAAATGAGAAAACAAATTATAATGGCCCGATGCTTCATCGTTACCATTTGTAAAAACCTTTTCTTCATAATGATTATAGTTTGTTTGTTGTGGGATACTATTTTTCATCTGCTTTTTACAATTCTGGCATAAAATAAATTACCTTTTATTTAAAAAAATCTGGGGTACTGGGTCTGAGTTCAATAACTAAACAATTCATTTTTTACAGATGTGCTTTTTTTGAAAAAGGGCAAAAAAACATTTTCAGCATAAAAAGTATCCGATTTTTTGTTAAAAAAGCAACAAAAATCATTTTTTATACTGATTATCAAACAAATATAAACAATACTAGCGCGCAATTGAGGTTATTAACCGTTACATTTAACCGTTAAAATATCAGATTAATAATACTAACATGTTAAAAATTTTCATAAATTTATGTCTTTATAAATATCTGGTCTTTAACATTTTATACGCCAAGTGACTTTTTTTACATTAATAATTTTCAAATAATTTATTATGGATATAAAAAAAATCCCCTCGGATAAAATATACGATGAGCTAGAAAATGTTTTAAAGTTTTATTCTTTTAAAAACTCAACGCTATTAACTAATTTTCTTCGTTATATTGTCACAGAAACTATAGACGAAAGACAGCAGTTCATCAAAGAATATTCTATAGCAGTAAATGCTTTAAGCAGACCCTCTCATTTTAACCCTCATGATGATGCGATGGTTCGCATACATGCCGGAAGATTAAGAAAATTACTTAGCGAATATTATTCTACTGACGGAAAAGACAATTCGGTTATTATTCATGTCCCTAAAGGCGGTTACGTTCCCGAATTTATTCATAACAGTAAGATTAGACGGATTGATTCGTTTAGCAACAATACTAAAACAAATCCTGTAATTTCAGTTTTTCCTTTTAAATCAATGGCTCTCAGACCTGATTTAGATGCCTTCTCGCAAATTCTTTCTGAAGAAATCAGTGCCGAACTCTCCCGTTTTCAGGATATATCTGTCATTGGCCATTTTCCTTCTGAAATTATTTCAAAAATTAATGAAAATATCCTTGAGGCTGCTCAACTGGTCGGAGCAGATTTTATCATTACTGGCCATATCCAAATTATCGATAACAAGCTGCAGATCAGGATAAATCTAATCAACTCCTCTTCTGGAAAATTTGTATTGACAAAATTGTTTACACCTGCTACAATAGATGATGGCATTAGAATTCAAAATGAAATTATAAAGGATATTGTGGCTTCTATGGGCGGTTATTATGGTATTATTTTTAAAGAAATAGTAAAAACTGCACCTTCTAAAATAGAAAACAACTCTAGTGTCTTAAAAGCAATCTGCAGTTATAACGAATATCAGTTATCTTATTCTATCGAAAATTATGCTAATGCCCTTTCCAATTTAAATGAGGCCGTAGAATTAGATCCAAACCACGCCATTGCTTGGGCAATGCTCGGCGAAATGCATCTAGCTTCTCTTGCCTTAGGATTAGACAATTGTAAAAAAACAATAGAAAAAAGCAGCCATTGCATTTCAAAAGCCTTAACAATTGATCCTAATTGCCAACAGGCATGGTATGCGCTGACACTTTTAAACTGTTTTAAAAAAGATCAGGATAACTGCCTTGCTGCAGCAGAACAATGCATAAAAATAAATCCCAATTCTTCTGGAATTGCTTCAGGAATTGGCTGTATGCTGATTTTTGTAGAATATTTTGAGAAAGGTTTTAATCTATTAGAAAATGCGATCCGCATGAATCCTTCGCATCCTTGGTGGATCAATATTGGGTATTGCTGCTATTACATTCATAAAAAAGATTATCATAAGTCTTTATATTGGGCCGATAAAATGGACTTTAGTGAAACCATCTGGGATTCTATACTTAAAGCCGTCTCTCTTTCGCTATTGAATGAAGATGCAAAAGCGAAAATCCAATTACACAACCTTCTGGAACTACAGCCTCAAACTGCAACAGAAATTAAAGAAATACTTTCTAGTTTTATACTTTCTGATGAAGTTGTTTTTAAAATGCTAAACAGCTTGAAAAGAATTGGATTAAAGGATGAGGTTTGATCCTTCTAGTGAAAACAAAAACGGCAAAAATTGGCTTTAAGCCACTTTCTTTGCTGTACGCTTTTTCTTTTCCAATAATTTAAGATGATTTTCAGCACATAAGATTTTTTCGGTCGTGCCGTTCTTTTGTATTTCGATGAGATAATGAAAATCTCTTTCTTTTGAAGTTGATTTTATTATAAGCCCCTTTTTAAAATCCATTTTTCTTTCGATAATGGTTCCCTTGTAAGATCTCCCACTCAATGCTGTGTAGGAAACATCTTGTCCTTTTACAAATTTCATTGTTTTAGCCTTTTGTTCCTAATATTTGCTAATACTTCTAAATCTGAAAAACTAATGTTAAGGGGGGAAATCAGTTTTTCTATTTCGGCGAATGTATAAAGTTTTTACAATCTACAAACCCGTATTTATACCTGTTTTTTGAATCTTAAATATAGTAATTTTTTCAATGTAAAAATAACCTTGCAAAAAAAATTGATACAATTTAGAACAGCTTCTTTTACTTCTTTTTTAGCATGAATTCCTAGTTTTGAGAGAATTAATTTTCATTTTCAAAAACAACTAAAAAAAGAGCAAAATGGTACAGGAAAGAGTGATGGAAAAGCTGGCAATTTTAGCAGATGCGGCAAAATATGATGTTTCTTGCTCATCGGGACAAAGCACACGCAAAAATAAAAACAAAGGATTGGGTGACACGGGAGGCGGAATCTGCCATGCCTTTACAGAAGACGGCCGATGTGTGTCTCTACTAAAAATTCTGCTTACCAATCACTGTATTTTTGACTGTGCCTATTGTGTCAGCCGAAAAAGCAATGATATCAAACGTGCCGCATTTACGGTACAAGAAGTGGTTGACTTGACGATTGGTTTTTACCGAAGAAATTACATCGAAGGATTATTTCTGAGTTCTGGAATTTTTGACAATGCCGATTATACAATGGAACGTTTGGTTCGAATTGTAAAGAAATTACGTTTAGAAGAAAATTTTAATGGTTACATTCATCTCAAAGCGATTCCTGGCGCTAGCGAAGAATTACTGAAAGAAGCTGGATTATATGCCGACCGTCTGAGTGTAAATGTCGAGATGCCTACAGAACAAAGCCTTAAACTGCTGGCTCCCGATAAAAATCACAAAGACGTCATAAAACCAATGCAATATCTTAAAAACGAAATCATTGGTTATCAAGAAGAGAAAAAATCCAATTACAAAACACCGCTTTTTGCTCCAGCAGGACAAAGCACGCAAATGGTAATTGGCGCAACAAAAGAAAATGATCTGGAAATTCTCGGGATGGCCAATTATTTTTACGAACAAATGAAAATGCGTCGGGTGTATTATTCTGGTTATGTGCCTATAAGTTATGACAACAGACTTCCCGCTATTGGAACTCCAGTTCCGATGATTCGCGAAAACCGTTTGTATCAGGCCGATTGGCTAATTCGCTATTACGGATTTAATGTAAATGAAATTGTGGGATTTGACCAGCCGAATCTTGACTTAGATATTGATCCAAAATTAGGTTGGGCCTTGCGAAATCTGCATCAGTTTCCAGTTGATATTAATTCAGCCGATTTAGAATTGATTCAGCGCATTCCTGGAATCGGATTTTTGAGCGCAAAAAAAATTGTCGCTGCCAGAAGGTTTAAAAAATTACAACCCGAAGATTTAAAGAAATTAGGAATTGCCTACAGCCGTTCAAAATTCTTTTTGACTTTTTCGTCGCCTTTCTATATGCAGAAAGACCTGACGCCTATTCAAATAAAAAGTCAGATTTTGAATTTACAGAACAGTAAATACAAAAACAATTTTTCGAACCAGCTCGCATTATTTTAATTCTGATGACACAATTGCTTTATGATGGAAGTTATGAAGGCTGGCTTACAGCTGTTTTTGAAATCTACGAATACAAACTCAAAGATGTTGTTTTTGCCAAAGAGGAGATTTCAAATACTTTGCTTTTTTCAGAAACTCATTTTGTGATAACTGATAATATTAAAGCAAACCGAGTTTTAAATGGTTTGGAGCAACGCCTCTCTCATCATAGTTTCAATAACCTATATTTTGCTTTTTTATCTGAGATGGATCAGATTGAAGAAATCTTGTTTCGGTTTGTCGAATATGTTTTTTCAAGCCCAATGAATATCGAAGGAGATTTAAGCCGAAACGAAGTATTGAACGTAAAAAAAGCAGCACATTTAACGGGGAAGGAAAGCCATAGAATGAAAGCTTTTGTCCGTTTTAAACTAACAAAAGACGGATTATATTATGCCATCATAGAACCCGATTGTGATGTTTTACCACTTATCGAACAGCATTTTAAAAACCGCTACGCAGACCAGCGCTGGCTCATTTACGACGCTAAACGCAAATACGGAATTTATTATGATCTTGAAAATGTCTCTACGGTCGAAATGCAGTTTGAGTCAAATCCTTCTTCCAGTTCTTTGGCTGAAATAAATGATGAAAACGAAGAATTTTTCGAGAATTTATGGCGCAATTATTTTAAAAGTGTCAATATCGAATCGAGAAAAAACACCAAACTTCATATCAAACACATGCCAAAACGATATTGGAAAAACCTAACAGAGAAAATTCCAAACCTCAACAAAAGATGATATTATCAAATCCGATAGATTCAAATCAAGAATATGCTTTTAACACATAGAAACATAGATTTTTTTACACTAAAAAAGAAGACAAAAGAAATAAGTTTCAACACATAGATAAGCTATGTGCATTAAAATTAGTGAAACGCTTTTTTTAAAGACTTCAAAAACTATATCTCTATGTGTTAAAATACTTTAGACAAAGAGATATTACTTGCTTTTCTTAAGCGCATCCAGCAATTCAACCATATCAACTACAGCATAAGTTGAGCAATAATCAGATACAGCATAAGGCAGAATTAAACTGTTATTATGAATAATCGCTCCGCAAGAATACACCACATTTGGCACATATCCTTCTCGTTCATCTTCTAATGGAGAAAGCAAAGGTTCTGTCAATCTTCCTATTTCTTTTGAAGGATCGTCGAGATCAAACAATGAGGCACCAATGCAATAGCGTCTCATAGCTCCAACTCCATGCGTAATTACAAGCCATCCTTCTTCTGTCCAAAGCGGAGATCCGCAGTTTCCAATCTGTGTCAGCTCCCATGTATAGCGTGGTTCTTGCAGTAAAATTGGAGTATTCCATTGCGTAACTCGATCAGAATACATAATATAATTGTTTACACCGTCAATTCTGGCTAGCATAGCATATTTGCCTTTTATTTTTCGAGGAAATAAAGCCAGATTTTTATTCTGCGCTCCTTCTCCATGAAGCGGCATAACTCTAAAACTATAAAAATCTTCGGTAGAAATTAATTTCGGCAGAATTGTATGTCCGTTATAAGCCGTATACGTTGCCATAACACGCGAAGAACCATTATCATCTGTAAAACGTACAAAACGAGCATCTTCTATTCCACGACTCTCCGAATCAGAAATCGGAAAAATGACACGTTCTGTAATATCAGAATCATGTTTGAATTGCAGATCGTAAAAAGAATTCGCCAACCACAGTATTTCTTCAAGCGCTACTTTTCTTTCTTCGCGAATTAAAGGATCTTTTAAAGACTCAATCAGCAAATTTTTAAGAACCGCAAATTCAAACTCATCTGGAAGATCCTGCATAATCTGAGCAATATATTTATCTGCTGTGTGCATTTCGTACAGCTTAGTAAGAAATCGCTCTTTATTAAATAAGGTTTTATGTTCGATTTCTGCCTTATCAATATGATTTCCTATTTTCATGATATGCAGATTGTTATCTCGGTCTAAAATGGCTCTTCTAAAAACAATTGACGAAATATGACCTTCGCCAGTAGCTCGAAAAGAAATTATAACGCGTTTTTCTCCTGCTTCCAATCCGGTCTGATCAAAATCTTCTACAATTGACGGATTAAAAATCGCCGCCGATTCTATAGCGTACTCCATCGTACAATAAGAGCCAATAAGCATTTTACGATCTAGAGACATGGCTTCGTAATCAATCTGCATGCCTTCTATTATAGGACGAATTCTTTCACAGTGTCTAAAAAAGACTGCCGAAATATTTCGGTGTCTTCTCGCAAATTCACGAAGAGTCTGCTCTAAAGTCTGCAATACCTGTTTCTCGTCCAGCATCATTATCCGAAGTACCATTTGCTGGGTTCTTTCTTGCCCATTCATAAAATATCGGGCAACAACTCTTTTTGAATCTGGTAATAGTTTTATATTTTTTCGGACAACGGATACTCGCATAACTGGAAAATTTTATAACAATAACATTTAAGGAATCTTTTATTACACAACAAGTTAATAATTTTTGTTAAAGAAAAAAACTTAATTTTTTATTAAAACTTTGAATTGGTCTAATAATCCAAGTCTTTTTTATGCCAGTTTCATCAAAAGTTTTTTCTTAATTTCGTCTCTACATCAGCAGCTTAAAACCAATGAAAAATAAAGTTAAATTTTTGAGAGAAGAACAGAATATGACTCAAAATGAACTTGCCGAAAAATCAGGTCTTTCATTGCGAACCATTCAACGAATCGAAGCGGGAAGCATTCTCAAAGGCTTTACCTTAAAAACCATTGCCGAAGCTCTGGAAACTAATCCCGAAAACCTCATTTTAAAAAATGAAAATATTCAGATAGAAAGAGCCAAACTCATTAATCTTTCTGTTTTATCAGGACTTATTATTCCGTTTGGGAGCATTATTTTTCCTTTAGTGTTAACTTACAAAACGCAAGATCCAAAAAATAAAGAATTAGGAAAACAAATTGTAAGCATTCAAATTATTTTAAGTCTTATCCTTTCGGTTTTAATGATTGCATGTCCGTTCATCCAAAATTCATTTCCTGTAAAATTTCCGCTTTTCATTATTCCTTTAATTGCAATTTTAAGCTTAAAACTCATTATCGTTATTCTAAACGGAATCAGTTTAAATGAAAAACAAGAGCTAGCTATAAAACTGAAAAACAATTTCTTATAACACAAGTCATGAAAATGACGTAAAACTGTCGTATTGTTTTTGCACAAAAATCGGAAACGAAATCCGAATCTTGCAGAAAAAACAGACCATGAAAGTATTTAAGAAAATTGCATTCGTATTTTTAGTTATTATAGTTTTATTCTTCTTAGGAGGATATTTTTATTTTCAAAAGAAATTCACTCCATCAGAAAACTATTTGAAGATTTCAGGAATTGCCGAAAATATTCCGATAAAATGGATTTCTAGCAACGAAAACTCCCATTCAGCTTTGCTTTTGCCTATAGAAATAAAAGGAATCAACCGAACATTCTATATGCAGTTTGACTCAGGTTCTCCTGTAACTGTTTTCTACAAAAAATCATTAGAATCGATTGTTGAAAAATTCCAAAATCAGGTTAAAATTGATAACGAAAACAATACCATTTCTACTGTTTTTAGAATCGGAAAAATGAATGTAACTTCAAATGATTTTGAAATTTTAGATTATGGCGAAAAAATCAGCTTCGATAATCCAGATGCCGAAAATATAATTGGTACAATAGGAACCGATTTATTAGAAAAGCGAATCACCATTTTAGATTTTAAAAACAATCAATGTTCGTTTAATGAAAAAATTAAAGAAGATTCTTTTACCGATTTTGAGTTTAAAAAACGTAAAATTCTTATTCCTTCAGTTATCGAAAATGAGAATCTAAAACTACTGTACGATACCGGAACAAGTGGTTATGAACTCATTACAACAAAAGAAATTTGGCAACAATACCGCAATAAAAACAGTGCGATAAAAACCGAAAAAGGAAATTCATGGGGAAACACTCTGAGCGTTTATTCCGCTTCCGCGAAAAAGAAAATACAATTTAAAAATACAACATTGAATTTATCTGAAGTGACTTACATTGAAGGCACGTCAAGCCTTCAAAAATTCTTAATGAAACGTTCTGGAATGCAAGGAATGATTGGCAACAAACTTTTCCTGAATCATAAAATGATTTTGGATTGCAGAAACGAAAAATTCAAATTGGAGTAAAAAGTAAATTCTATAATACTAAACTGTTTTATGAATTGATTTTGATGATATTTTTGACGTTTTCGATAAAAGTTTCGGTGTCTTTGATTTCTTGTTTAATCAACTGATGATGATCATCTAAAGTGTGCTGTTCCATCATGTCTTTTTTTAAATATTTAATCATCGATTCCAGGCTTCTAGTGTCATTTTGATTTTGTCTTTTTAATTCTCGCTGTTTACTTTCCAGATATTTTAAAGTCTCTTTTAACTTTTGTACGTCTAATTTTCCCAATCCTTCTTTTTTAACATTTATAAAAACAATAGCTGGAAATGTAATACTATTCAATATGCTCCAAAAACCAATACCATTTGAATTTGCCCCATTTCCAGCCATTTTTATTGATACTTACGTACAAATTGACTTTTTGGATTTAAGAAAACTCATAATTTCCCTTTGCGCTTTCACTTTAAAAAACAACTAATTGTTTTACAATATTTTACAGAAAAAAGATACAAAGTGAAGCTAAGGCATCTAGTAAAACATACAACTTTCAGACTCTCAAAACATTAGCTAAAATCATCTAAAATTGTGAATATCTATTTGAAGATTTAACTATTATTTCTGCTGTAAAATTTATCTTTGGCATCCTTAAAATTTTAAAAGAGATGAGCGCAGTTTGGTACGAATGCAAAGTAAAATATAGAAAAACAGATGAAACTGGAGGACAAAAAGTTTTAACCGAGCCTTATTTGGTCGATGCTTTGTCTTATACAGAAGCTGAAAAAAGAATGACTGAGGAAATGGCCACTTATACTAGTGAAGAATTTAAAATCACGGCTATTAAAGTGGCAAATTATGCCGAAATTCATCCTTTTGAAAATGCAGACAGATGGTTTAAATCTAAAATCACTTTAATCGCTTATGATGAAGAAAGCGGTAAAGAAAGAAAAACTAGCATGTATATACTGGTTCAGGCCAATGATGTTCGCGAAGCTTATGACAATACACTTCACATAATGAAAAATACAATGGGCGAATATTCTATTCCGGCTATTTCGGAAACTGCAATTATGGATGTTTTCCCTTATTTCAGCGGTGAAGAAGGCGAAACAGAAATGTTGGAAAGATTTAATGCCCTAAAAGCTTCTAAACCAGAAAAGCCAGAAGCAGAAATAATTGACCACAGGGAATTTGAGACTGTCGACGAATAAATCCATGAAAAATTGGAATAAAAAAAGCAAAATAGAATTCTATTTTGCTTTTTTTATTTTAAACTATTTTAATACAACATTTTTGCCAGTGGTGTTACTGCAGAAGCAGATTTTGGCAATAAAGCGGTAAGTGCATCAAATTGTGTTGGACTGATATTTTTTTTCATTTTAGATATAAAAGACTCTCTAGTAGTCGTCATTTTAGAAGTATAACCTGCCTTGTCGGTGGCCATTGTGGGCAAAATGTTCTTCTTTTTATTTAAAGTTTCATTTACCAAGGAATTTACAATCGGCTTTTGAGCATCGGTTAATTTTAATTTTGGAGATAAAACTCCCATAACCTGATTTGCAATACTAGCAACATCAAAAGCGGGCACAGCCGTTGTTGACGCCTTACTGGCCGCCTTTGTTGCGTCTCCTATACTTTGTGCATTTGCAAATGAAATTGTCCCCAAAAAGACAACTAAAATAAATAATTTCTTTTTCATGGTATTTTCTTTTAAAGTTATTTGCTTGATACTAAAGGTAATAAAAATGTAAATTCAATTGACATTCCAAAACCATAAATATCTAATAATCTGCATTTTACACAGTTCCAACAAGAAACATTCATACTATTCAAAAATCAAAATAAGTTCTATCTTAGCTACAGCATTATGTGTTGACTTGAAACCAATTACAACACAAAAGCCAAAACCTACCTAACCAAAATCTGCATGAACAAAAAAACATTTATTTTAATTGGGTTTATTATTTTAAAATTCATTCTACAATATGTTTTAATTAGTCCAGAATACGATTTGCAGCGTGATGAATATTTGCATCTCGATCAGGCAAATCATTTGGCTTGGGGCTATTTATCGGTTCCGCCTGTCACTTCTTGGTTTTCGTATCTTATTCTGCTGCTTGGAAATTCGGTTTTCTGGGTAAAGTTCTTCCCTGCCCTATTTGGCGCCTTGACGCTTTTGATAGTCTGGAAAACAATAGAACTTTTAAAAGGTAATCTTTATGCGCTAATTCTTGGTGCTTTATGTGTATTGTTTTCGTGTTTGCTTCGTTTAAATACTCTGTATCAGCCAAACTCTTTTGACGTTTTATGCTGGACTGCATTTTATTATGCTTTAATACAATACATTACTGCCGAAAATACAAAATGGCTCTTTATAGGAGGCGTCGTTTTCGCCTTTGGCTTCTTGAACAAGTACAATATTGTGTTTTTATTCCTCGGATTAGTTCCAGCCATTTTACTTTCACAACAGAGAAAAATACTCGCAAAAAAAGAGTTTTATTTTGCCTTGATTTTAGGTTTAATATTAATTCTGCCAAATCTTTATTGGCAGTACAGCAATCATTTTCCGATTGTGCACCACATGAAAGAATTGGCAGAAACCCAATTGGTGAATGTCGATAGAGCCAATTTCCTAAAAGAACAGATTCTCTTTTTTATTGGTGGCTTATTGGTGATTTTAGCTGGGCTTTATGCGGTTTTGTTGTATCAGCCTTTCAAAAAGTACCAATTATTTTTTGCATCGTTTGTTTTCACGCTTTTGATTTTTATTTATTTCAAAGCAAAAGCCTATTACGCAATTGGATTATATCCAATTTACATTGCTTTTGGAGCTGTATTTTTATCTCAAATCTTAAACAACGGATGGAAACGTTTTCTAAAACCTGTTTTTATCTTGATTCCGATATTGTTTTTTATTCCGATGTATGATATTGCCTTTCCAAATAAAAGTCCTGAATATATTGTAGCGCATTCAGAGAAATACAAAAAAATGGGAATGCTTCGTTGGGAAGATGGTAAAGACCATCATTTGCCTCAAGATTTTGCCGATATGCTGGGTTGGAAAGAATTGGCCAGAAAAACAGATTCGCTTTATGCATTATTACCCAACCAAAAAGAAACTATTGTGCTCTGCGACAATTACGGACAAGCTGGAGCGATTAATTATTATACTAAAAAAGGAATAAAAGCTGTTTCTTTCAACGCTGATTATCTCAATTGGTTTAACCTCAGCATTAGATACAAAAACTTGATTCGTGTTAAGGATTTTGAAGAAAACGATAAAGAAATGAAAGAAACAAGTCCGTATTTTGAATCTTCAGTTATTGGTGGTGAAGTTACAAATCAATATGCTAGAGGATACCGCGCTACAATTTTTGTTTTTACGAATGCTAAAATTGACATCAATAAAAGATTAGAGCAGGAAATCAACGAAGAAAAAAATAAGATCATAAATGATTAATTTCAGAGACATATCGTATTTAAAAAGGGGAAATTCAAAACAGCAAGCGGCATTTCATATTTTGACCAAACATCATATTTTGGAAAATCTTGCCGAATTTGATCCTATTTTAGTTGGCACGATTCCGATAAATATTGATGTCAAAAACAGTGATTTGGATATTGTCTGTTATTGGAAAAATAAATCTGATTTTATTGAGAGAATTAAATATCTATTTGAAAAGGAAAAACGCTTTTCGATTCGGGAAATCGTAATTGATAATCAAGAATCAATAGTAGCAAACTTCTTTATTGAGGCTTTTGAAATCGAAATCTTCGGGCAAAATATCCCTACAGAACTTCAAAATGGCTACAGACACATGCTTATTGAAGACCAAATTCTACGTTCTAGAGACGAAAACTTTAGATTAGAGATTATAAAACTGAAAGAAAGCGGCATAAAAACCGAACCTGCATTTGGCTTGCTACTAGGCTTAAACGGAAACGTTTACCAAGAATTATTGGATTATAAAGTCTAAGAAAAGCCATCTCTTTTAGAAATTATAGAAAATAAAGTACAAAAATTATTTGCATAACCGTATTTAGTGTGTATCTTTGCACCCGAAACATCGCGGGATAGAGCAGTAGGCAGCTCGTCGGGCTCATAACCCGAAGGTCACAGGTTCGAGTCCTGTTCCCGCTACTAAGAAAAAAAGCTTCAGATTTCTCTGAAGCTTTTTTTTATTTTTACAAACTTTTATATTCGCTACGTTCACAAGCGTGACGCTCGCAATAGCAACGAAAACATATCAGGTACTATTATTTCTCCAATTCTGTTTCGGTATGCATCACACATGCCCATTGGTTATTTTCTTTCACCCAAGTCGAAGTGCAGACACACTTTATAGGCGCTTTTTGACTTTGATCTGCTATCTCAAAATCGAGACGATATCCTATTACGGCAGTATTTTCGGCAATTAGCTTTTCTTTTACATCATAGATGTTCAGCACTTTTATTTTATTGGTCTGTCCAGAGTCAAACATATTTTTGAACTCAGTCTCGCTGATGCTCTGAACACCATTTTTTCCGGCAACTATGCAAGGAAAAAATGTCAAATTTCTTACCGTTTCATAATCATTAGTCTCAACTCCTTGCCAGTATTTTTTTTCCAATTCTATAATTTGTCCTTCCATATTATCTCGTTGTTAATTAGACATTTCATAAATTTCAGCTTAATATTGAAACAAATCCTTTCTTTTTAACCTAGATTAATTCAACTTTTTAATTTATAAATCAGGCTTTGAACCTTTTGAAATTATAAATCTCATCACTCCAGGAAACCATCTCTGCAACCAGACAGCCAGTTTACCATGACCTGTAAAAATGTAATTTCTCTTTCGTTTCAAAATAGCACTTATCATCACCTTCGCCGCTTTATCTGTCGGCCACATTAAATTTGACGGTCGTGGATCTGACTGTTCTGGATGCCAAATTCCGTCATTGTCAATTCTCGCAATTTCAGAAACCACAAATCCGGGATGCAACGTAGTGCAACTCACACCTGTTCCCATTAATTCAACCTGCAAAGTCAGACCAATAGAATTTACAGCAGCTTTTGAAGCGCCGTACACGCCCACATTAGGATTAGGAAGATAGGCAGCAACACTTCCAACCAAACCAATTCGTCCTTTGTTTTTCTTTAAATGTGGCAATGCATATTTTACCGTTAAGGCTAATCCTGTAACATTGCCTTGCAATTGCCTATTCCAATCTTTGGCTATTAGATTTTCGATACTTCCAGAAATGCCAAAACCAGCATTAGCTACAACCACATCCAAACGCCCCCAATCTTTGATAATTTGTTGGACTGCATTTTCAATAGAAGCTTCTTCCATTATGTCACAAGGAATTACCAATGCTTCTCCACCAGAATCTCTAATTGTGTCGGCAACTTTATCCAACAGCTCTTCACGTCTTGAAGAAAGAACTACTTTATATCCTAATCTTGCGCATTCAAAAGCCATTGATTTTCCAATGCCAGATGAAGCGCCAGTTATCCAAATTACTTCTTCTTGTGCTTTTGTCATTATTACAACTTCAAACCTCTAATTTATTCATTATAAACTAGATAACCAAAACTAAAAATTTATACTCGTATGTTTACGATCGGACTCTTCGCTAGCAAAGGAAATTGATATCTAAAAATAAAAATTGCTCAAAGTCAAATACATTTGCTTTTCAATTGAGCACTTCGAAGAGTCTAGGCAAGCTACTAAACCATTCTCCACTTTCAGTTCAGAGTTTTTTTTACTAACTTATAACTTTCAGGTTCAAACAATATGAAAAATGAGAAAGACTGAAATTCCAGAAAACACAATTACCCCTTCAATTAGAACATAAACCACGAGAAAAACCTATAAAAATATTCTTTCAAATACAAAAATCATCAATATTTCTAAAAATTATTTTTCTCTAACAAATACAATAATTCCTTCACATACACGCAAAACAACCATTTATTAATCAATAAAATACAAGTTCATTAACTAAGTTAACAAGCAAACATTGATGTTCAAAATAATTTTCCGTCAAAAAAAATCAAAAAGTTTTTTCAAAAATGCTTTGGATATCTCAAAAATAATCGCACTTTTGCACCCGCAATAGCAAAGCAGGTCCGTTCGTCTATCGGTTAGGACGCCAGGTTTTCATCCTGGTAAGGGGGGTTCGATTCCCCCACGGACTACTTACTAAGACAAAAGCTTCAGAGAAATCTGGAGCTTTTTTTGTTTATATTTACTCCGTTAAATGTTTTAAAAGAAGACAGTCAAAAAACTCAACCCAAATCTTAAAATGAAACACAAATTAATAGCCCTTTTATTTGTATTCGCCTTTGCAAATATGTCTGGCCAAGCGCCCGCCAGCAAAACTAACTACACAAACAGCAATTTGCCAGCAGAAGAAGCTGTTACCAGCAAATCTTTAAAACCGCTTAAAAAGATTTCTCTAGACGACACTTCCCTTTTAATCTACGATTATGACGGTTCACTTTTTTCATGGGACTTAGAAGTTGAAAGCATTGTCTGGACTGTAAAAGCTTCAGATGCTCATACTGAAATGTGCGCCAATAAAATAACCCTACAGGACGGAGTTGTGTATATTCCGTTTATTAATGGAGAAATTTATGCGGTCGATAATGGGACGGGAACTATTTTCTGGAAATCTAGAATAGGAAACATCACAGACAAGATTGTCCTAAAAGACCAAACTCCAATTATAGCTAACGGAAAACTTTTTATAACAGCTCAAAATCAAAATCAGAGCAGTAATCTATATGCTTTGGACTTAAAAGATGGAAGTTTGGCTTGGAACTACAAATTTGACACTCTAAACAGCGATATTGAGCCATTATTTTTCGACAATAAGATCTTTACCCAAAGCGGAACAAATGTGTACTGTTTTGAAGCTAATACTGGAAAATTGCTTTACCAAAAAAGCTTTGATGAAACCATGACCGGAAAACCTGTCACAGATGGCGAAAGTGTTTTTATTGCTGGCGATAAAAATTGGCTATACGCTTTAAAACCAAATAGCTTAGATGTTTTATGGCAATTTAAAATAGAAGAAAACCAAAACAATGTAAAAGAACGCATCGTTTGCCACGACAAAAAGCTATATTTTGCGGCACAAGGCCCAGAAGTTTCATCTATTTATGCTGTTGATTCTAAAACAGGAACGCAGCTTTGGAAAACAGATTTTAAAGGTGATAATGTCCAATACATCGTTAAAGAAGTTGATAATCTTTGGGGGTATACTCTTAACAAAAAACTTTTTGAATTGGATTTATCAAACGGAGAAATTGCTTTTGAAGAAAAACTAACCACTTTGCCTATTTCAAACATTGAATTTCCTGCCGATGACAACTTGCTTTACTATTATTGCGATGCCGGTTTAATTCAATTTGATTTAAAGGAAAAAGACGAAAACGTATATTATATGCGCACTTCTCTTACAGACAACCCATACAGTGCTTTTATCAAGATAATTAGATAATAGCTTCTCGCTTTTCAAAATAAAAAAAGACCATTTTTTCAAATGGTCTTTTTTATGCTCTTTTGAGAAAAATTTATGCTCTAAACAAAGCATATTTATTGTAGTTGTACAAAACTTTATCATAAGGAACATAAAGCGAAACTATTTTCTCTGATGATTCATTGAACGTAATTCCGTTATGTTTTCTAAACAAATAAATTTCTTTCAGACAATTAGAAAGACTCTGGTGAATTTCACTTGTAAAAGTTGGCAGTTTTTTGTCACCTACCAAAAGATCAATTTGGTAGTTTGAACTACTTTTTGATAAGTTGTTACCAATAATTCTAAGTGTAAAAGTTGTTGGTTTTCCGTATTGTTCTCCCTGATATTGCAATGTCATGATTTCTTCTTATTAAGTGATTAGTAATACCGCTGATTAATCGGTTTTTGGTTCTCTGGATACTTTTATTAAAATTATAAAATTTTGGACAAACTTAAAAAATTCAATTCTAAATTAAATGTTATTTTTTGTGATAAAGTAACCTCTAAAAACCATAAAACCGTAACAAGGTTACGGTTTTGGCAATTAACTAAATATATTTAATCAACTTGTTTAACGAGTGTAAAATTCATTCATAAGCATCGATTAATTTTTGGGTAAACTATTGTAATTTATTTTCTTGGTTTATTTCTAATAAAAACGGATTTCCGTTTTCGTCTATCATGGTCATATTTAAAGCATCTAATAATGCTGTCTTTTTTGAAACTTCGCCTGTAAATTTATTGTACGAAAGATTCAATTCTTGCAACTTGCTAAGCTTTTCAATTTCTTGCGGAATTGTGCCTGTAAAATCATTGTCAAATAAACTAAAATTTTGCAATACATTCCAATTAATAATTTCATTTGTCAAATTTCCTGACAATTTATTATTATTCAGCAGCAATACTTTTAGTCCTGAAATTTTATAAATCGAAACAGGCAGTTTTCCATTAATTTCGTTGTTAAAAACAGCTAAAATTTCCAACTGATTCAACTTTCCAATTTCTGACGGAAGCTCTCCTGAAATATTATTCATAAAAAGCTCTAAATCTTTCAATTTTACCAATTGGCAAATGGAAGACGGAATTACGCCAGATAATCTATTCTCACCAAGATTGAGCAATTCTAATTCCTTCAAATTAAAAATTGACGAAGACAAACTTCCTTCAATTTTATTCTTTTCCAGATTCAGCGATTCTAAATTTGTAAGATCGTAAAGAGCTTCAGGCAATTCTCCCTGCAGATTATTATCTGCCAGATTCAGCGCCACAACTTTTCCGTTTTCTGCTTTAACACCGTACCAGGTAGAAACAGACAGACTTAAGTCCCATTTGTTTTTCCATCGCAAACCATTTGTTGCCTGATACAATTTTATAAGCGCCTCTTTTTCTTTATCCGAAACGGTATCTGCCAAAACGTTTAGCGAAAAAGCAAATAACAAAGAAAGGGTTACTAAAATTTTCATAACAGATTTGGGGATTTGTTATTAGCGTAAAATTATGCAATTCAAAACTATAATACACTAAATATCGACAAACTGTTGAAAAAAATTTTATCCGTAAGACTTATATTACTTTTAATTATTTTCTAAAACCTGCATTTTTTTTGATTACATTTGACTAACTAATTCTAAAAACCTCATATCATGCAAATTAACTTCGTTGCTTTGTTTATAGCAGCCATCGTCACACTCGTAACCGGTTTTATCTGGTACAGCCCAAAAGTATTCGGAACTATCTGGATGAAGGAAAATAATTTTACTCAAGAAGAGCTAAGAAAAGGAAATATGCTTAAAATCTTCGGACTTACGTATATTTTCTCATTAATGATTACCATGACTTTAATGTCGCTTACCATCCATCAGTCTGGCGCAGTCGGAATGGTTGGCGGACCACCGTTGATTGATAGCGCAAAACCTTCATTTGCCGCTTTTATGGCAGATTACGGAATGGCATACAGAACTTTTAAACATGGTGCGCTTCACGGTTTTATGTCAGGGTTATTTTTTGCTTTTCCTTTAATTGGAATCAATGGTTTGTTTGAAAGAAAGTCTTGGAAATATATTTTTATCCACAGCGGCTATTGGATTCTTACCTTAACGCTTATGGGCGGAATCATCTGCGGATTTGCCTAACATCAATTATAAAAAACCCGTTTGAAAAATTCTCAAACGGGTTTTCTTAATAATAACTTAAAGCAGTTTAGTTATTACAAATATTATCTAATTTTGAAGAAATTAGCTCACTCTTTTGAATACAACATATTCTTTCCAGATTTACAAAAGCGCATCATTACTGCCTTTAGAATGGAACTCGCTCGCAGCAAATAATATTTTTTTGACACGAGAATATCTCGAAGTACTCGAAAATTCATGTCCAGTAAATATGACTTGTCATTTTATTGGTCTTTTTGAAGAGAAAAAACTAATCGGAATTGCATTAACACAGTTCTTATTTGCAGAAAAACTCGAATCTTTTGGAGAACGCGACAAATGCTTAAAAACTTCGGTGCGTAATTTTGCTTTAAAGAATTTTGCTTCTCACGTTTTATTCGTTGGCAATAATATGCTTACAGGACAAAATGCCTTTATTTTTGACAAAAGCATCAAGGAATCAAAAGCCATTAAAACACTTCACAAAGCAATTAATCAGCTTAAAAAAGATTTAAAAGAAAGCGGAAAAAAGGTGCACATCACCAGCATAAAAGATTTTACGGCAAAAGAAATTGAACCGCTTCAGACTGAATTCAAAAATAATTATACGTTTTCCACTCAACCTAATATGATTTTTGAAATCAGTAAAAACTGGAAGACAGAACAAGATTATATTGATGCTTTATCCAAAAAATATCGCGATCAATACAAACGAGCACGCAAAAAATCGGAAGGAATTGTAAAACAGCAAATGTCGCTTTCAGATATTAAACAATATGAAGATGTTATTTATGATCTTTATTTTCATGTTGCTAAAAATGCACCTTTCAACACTTTTTTTCTAGCTCGTGACCATTTTAGCTTTTTTAAAGAAATAATGGGCGATAACTTTCTTCTCTATGGCTATTTTTTAGAAGGAAAATTAATAGGCTTCAATACTTTGATCAAAAATGGCGAAGTAATGGATACTTATTTTTTGGGTTATGACGAAAGCATTCAGCGCGAAAAAATGCTGTATTTAAATATGCTTTACGACATGATTGGATATTCTATCAAAAAAGGTTTCCGTGAAATCGTCTTTGCCAGAACTGCTCTTGAAATTAAAAGTTCTGTTGGAGCAAAACCTGTTAAAATGTACGGTTTAATCACACACAGCAATTCTTTGATTAATCACAACATTTCAAGATTTTTCAATTATTTGGAACCCAAAACAGAATGGCAGGAACGCAATCCGTTTAAATAAATCTACGGAACTGCAATTTTCATCTGCTTGTGCAAAATATCAATTTCTAACGAAGTCTGCGCTCCGCAATATTCTCCATCAATTTGAAAATTAACAGGATAATCCGTTTTTATAGTTGCTTTATTGGTTGAAATAATTACAATGTCATCAGAGTCAATCGGCATATTTCCGGTAATTATTTTTCCAATTAAAAGCAGATCAAGACTTTTTAAAATCACCAGTTCAAACTTTCCATCATTCATCGCGCCATTCGGATTAATGATAACTCCTGTTCCGTATTTTTGAGAATTGGCAATTACAATCATTCGCGCTACATGCTCAACGGTTTTATTATTTGCTGAAATTGTTGCCACAAATGGCTCTTCAGATTCTTTAAGCGTAGTAAAAGCTTGGAGCGCGTAACCCCAAAATCCGCGAACATCACTTTGCTCATAATTTTTAACCAGATTGGCATTCAAGCCAAGATCACTCAGATGAATACTTTTTTTTCCGTTGATGCAAATCATATCCATTTCGATATAATGGTGCAAAAAGGCTATTTTAAGGTTTTCCTCTATTCCTGCAGGAAGATTCAAGTCCACCGAAAGTCCGTTTGCAGAACCTGCTGGTAAAATTCCGATTATCACATCATGCTCTTCCACAGCTTCGGCGACCATTTTTATCGTTCCGTCGCCTCCAGCAACAATAATTCGTTCTGGAACAGATTCATCATATAAAGATTGTATTGTTCTTAAATCATTTTTTCCAGTTGTTTCATACACTTCCAAATCAAAATAATTAGTTGCCGCAAACTCTTCAACAGCATCAATCAAATCAGATTTATCCAAATCTCCAGAAATCGGATTTACAACAAACAGAATATTCTTTTTCAAAATTTTAGCTTTAAAATCAATTAAATTAAGTAAATTACAGTTACATAAATATACGTAATTAATGAAACCAATTCTACAATTATATCGCGGTTATGCAAATGAACAAGAGCTAATTGTAATGGGACACGTTTTAAAAAGAGAAAACAAATACAATTTTGAGAAAAGGAAATTAAAAAATGCCACTTCTATTCTCCGATTGTTCCGAATAAAAACCATTAAAAATTTTGATGTTTATCTTCATTACAATAACGAAGTAATTCATACCAAAACATTAGATGATGGTTATTTTAATTTCTGCATTCCGTTAGAAAAAGAAACTCATTTTGGATGGATGTCTTACGAAGTCAGCTTAAAATACAAAAACGAAATTATATCTTGCAAAGGCAGTTTTATACGACCTCATAAAGGAAAACTAGGGATTATATCGGATATTGATGATACATTCTTGATTTCGCACACCAATAATTTCTTTCGAAAACTTTACATTCTATTGTTCAAAAATGTAAATGACCGAAAAGTTTTCAAAGATGTCGTACCGCATTATCAAGCTTTAAGTTCTGCGGGAAGAGACAATGTGGAAGAAGTAAATGCCTTTTTTTACATTTCTAGCAGTGAATGGAATTTATACCGATTTATTGCCAAATTTACACGAATTAACAAATTGCCCAAAGCGGTTTTTCTTCTAAAAGACATCAAAAGAGGAATCACCGATTTCTTCATGAGCGGAAGAGGAAATCACGATCATAAATTTGAAAAAATCAAACATGTTGTAGAATTTTATCCAACCTTAAAATATGTTTTAATGGGCGATGATTCTCAGCACGATCCTATTTTATACGAACGCATTTGCAAAATATTTCCAGTTACTGTGATTGCCGTTTACATAAGACAGACGGGAAAATCTCAAAAAAATGAGGTAAAAAAAATCTTGAAGAATTTAGAAAACCTGAATGTGTCAGTTTGCTATTTTAAAGAAAGCAGTAAAGCCATTGAACATTCTAGATCGATTGGAATTATTAAATAGTTTGTTCCATGTTTCATGTTTTAAGCTGAACTGAATAAATATTTAACCGCAAAGCACGCTAAGTTCTTTGATCTTTGAGGTTTTTAAAAACGCAAAGTTCGCAAAGCTATTATTAATAAAGCTTTGCGAACTTTGTACATTATAAAGTGGAATCTATAAAAAACTTAGCGTGCTTTGCGGTAAAAATTACTCGTCAAGATAAAAACTTGAAACAAAAAAACTAAGCATTAAAACTATCAATCTCTTCCGAAACCACTTCCCAGTCAATTAATAATTGCTCTAAATCTTGTTTCTTTTTATTGTATGCTGTAAAAAACGATGCATCTTCGATATGTTTATCGTAATTGGTTTCCAACATTTTATCGTCGTGCTGGATTTGTTTTTCTAACTGCTGAATCTGGCTTTCAATTTTACTTAATTTGTTCTGAAGTGCTTTTCCTTTCTTCTGATCTTCGTAAGACAATTTACTCGCTTCTTTTTCTTTTGGAGCTGCTGTTGGTTTTACAACATCTTTTTTCTCCACTTCACGCATATTTTCCAAATTGCGTTGCTCTAAGAAAAAGTTGATATCTCCTAAATATTCTTTAATCTTTTGATCTTTAAATTCGTAAACGATGTTCGACATTCCTTGAAGGAAATCCCTGTCGTGTGAAACCAATAATAAAGTTCCGCCGAATTTTTGAAGCGCTGCTTTTAAAACGTTTTTAGATTTAATATCCAAGTGGTTCGTAGGCTCATCCATCAGCAAAACGTTAATTGGCTGCAACAACAATTTACAAAGAGCCAAACGGTTACGTTCTCCTCCAGAAAGCACTTTTACTTTTTTCTCAACATCATCTCCACGGAATAAAAATGAACCTAACATATCACGAACTTTCATTCGGTTTGTGTCGGTCGCAGCATCTTCCATGGTTTGAAGCAAGGTGATTTCTCCGTCTAAATATTCAGCCTGATTTTGAGCAAAATATCCTAACTGCACATTGTGTCCTAATTTGATATTTCCTTCGTATTCAAATTCGTTTACTAATGCTTTTATAAAAGTAGATTTCCCCTGTCCGTTTTGTCCAACAAAGGCAATTTTACTTCCTCTTTCAACCAATAAGCTAATATCTTTTAGAATCGTTTTGTCTCCGTAAGCTTTTGTTACATGTTCTGCCTCAATAACTACTTTTCCTGGCTCTTTAGAAACTGGAAAAGAGATATTCATTACCGAATTATCATCTTCGTCAACTTCGATTCTTTCTACTTTATCTAGTTTTTTAATCAGCGATTGCGCCATTGAAGCTTTTGAAGCTTTTGCACGGAATTTCTCGATTAATTTTTCAGTTTCTTCAATCTTCTTCTGCTGATTTTTTTGCGTCGCCAATTGCTTTTCGCGAATCTCATGACGAAGCTCTAAATACTGAGAATATGGTTTATTGAAATCGTATGCTTTTCCTAACGAAATTTCGATTGTTCTATTCGTCACATTATCCAAAAACATTTTATCGTGCGATACAATTACCACAACTCCAGGATAATTTCGAAGGAAATTCTCCAACCAAATAATACTCTCAATATCTAAGTGGTTGGTTGGCTCATCCAGAAGCAATACATCATTAGACTGCAATAAAAGTTTTGCCAATTCGATACGCATTCTCCATCCTCCAGAAAAAGTCTCGGTTTGGTTATTAAAAACTTCTCTTTTAAAACCTAGACCTAAAAGAATTTTTTCTGTATCTCCGACATAATTATATCCACCAAGAAGATCAAAACGGTGCGTATAGTCAGATAGATCTTCTATAATCTTAGCATACTCTTCGCTTTCATAATCGGTTCTAGTCACCAACTGGTGATTGATTTCTTCTAGTTTTTTCTCAACAACTTTAATTTCTGTAAAAGCTTCATACGCTTCTTCCAAAACGGTTCTTCCTTGTTCAAAATCAATATCCTGACGCAAGAAACCCATTTTAATATCTTTCTCCTGAGAAATTACTCCTGAGTCAGGTTTAAAATCGCCTGCTAGCATTTTTAGCATTGTAGATTTACCTGCTCCGTTTTTACCAACAAGACCTACGCGGTCGCCGGCCCCCAAACGAAAAGTAACTTCTTCAAATAAATAGGTTCCTCCAAAAGAAACAGAAAGATTGTGTATATTAAGCATAATATATTGCTGTAAATGTAAAGGCTAGAAAACCTTTTTATTCATTAAATAAATAGATTGCAAACAAGCGAATTATCCTGTTACAATTTTGAAAGTGCAAAAGTATAACTTTTAATTGAAGTTTATACTGAAAAACAATAGCTTTTAGAAAATTCAAAAACTAAAAGTCTTGTTTAATTCTAGACTTTTCTTCTTTAAATAGTTCGAAAATCATTGAATTGAAAATATATTTTTAAATGAATTTTAGAAAAAAGAAACATCTAATAGTAAACATTATACTCAAATCAAACCAAAATAAGATGTAAGTTTTTATCCTAATTAAATAGCTTAAAGCCTTAAAATACCTTATATTTGCTTTAAATAATTACTCCAAATTCACACTTGTATCCAAATACAATCGAGGTGAATTAAAGACTATAAAAATTTACTTAAAATGTTCAAAAGAGGCTCCAAACTAAACAGCATAATAACAGGAAGTTGTCCAAAATGCCAAAAAGAAAGCATGTATGAAGACAAAAATCCGCTTCATTTAAGTAAAATTCTCAAAATGAATGACCATTGCAGCCACTGCGGATTCAAATACCAAATTGAACCTTCATTTTTTTATGGCGCGATGTATGTCAGTTATGCTTTAAACGTAGCCGTAGGTGTTGCTGCTTTTATAGTTTCTTTTGTATTTTTTAATACCACAATAGAGCAATCATTTTTGGCAATCATTATAACGCTAGTTATATTATTTCCGTTCGTTTTGCGTCTCTCAAGAAACTTATACATCAATATGTTTGTTTCTTACGATCCTAAGGCTGGCCAAAAGTAAGACCTTTCAAATATCTTTTATGAAATCGCTTAATGTCTGCTTCTCTATCTAGCGGAACATTATTTTCTATATGATCGTATAACGCTTTTGCCATTGCAGGACCAAGCATTACACCACGTGTTCCTAATCCGTTAAGAATGTGCAGAGACTTATGTTCTTCATGAGTTCCAAGCAAAGGCCTTCGGTCCGCAACTGTTGGGCGGACTCCAGCAAAGTGCTTTACTATTTCAAAATCGCAGTTAATGATTTCTCTTATACGCTCCAAAAGCTCTTGTTTACCTTCTTCTGTAGGCTCAGCAGTTTTATCATGCCAATTGTAAGTTGCTCCTACTTTGAACAGATTGTCGCCTAGAGGCAAGATAAAAATGCTTGTATTTACAATTATATCAAGATTTAAATCTGGCGCTTTTATAATAAACAATTCACCCTTTGTTCCATCTAATGGGAGATAGTTAAAAAATGGATTTTTATGCATTCCGAAACCTTCAGCAAAAATAATATGACGAGCCTGAATATTTTTATATTGAATTCCTGAGTCTACAAATTCTATAGCACTAAAATCAAAAGATTCTTCTCTTAATAAATCATTCTGAAGTAAATATTTTTGGTAATTATCTAACAACAAAGCTGTGTCAACATATCCTGTATGCAAAACTTCTCCATAATCGTATGGAGAATCAATGCTACTATATTTTTTTGAAATTAATTTAGTAGACAAAAAAGGAGCTAAATTGATTTTATCTGAAGCTGCAAACCAATTGTTTTGTTCTTCAATTGAAAAGAACTTTCTTAAAACTGGCATTTTAAAATTGAACTTCTCTTTTAGTTTTTCTTCAACTTTATCATAAAACTCGTTCATCAATACAAGCTGTTCTTTTGCATTCCAAACTTCGCTAAAGCGCTTTAAGATTACAGGATTATACAAACCGCCAGCAACTCTAGAAGAATTCTGAGATTTGTCATCTAAAAGTAAAATTGATTTGTTATTCTTAAGGGCGACTTCGGCAAAAGAAATTCCGGCCAACCCAGATCCGACAATTAAATAATCAAGCATTGTGAAGTTATATGATAAAATAAAAAAACTCTTACTACAAAGGTAGCGAGAGTTTTTCTTATAACGAGTTTATAAACTTAGTAATTCCACATATCTTCTTCAAAATTACGAATCTTCTCTTTTACTCTTTCCGATTCTAGCAATTGGCTTTGCGCATTGTCTTTAATGTAATCTTTGATTTCGCGATCGCCATACACATTTTCTTCCTTATATATTACAGAATTGAAACGTCTGGAATTCAGAATCTGATCAAAAGAAATTGGCATCGCCGAATTTTTATCATTAAAAGCTTTTCCTTCATGCAATACCTCGCGCGCATTAGGAAAAAAAACCCAAAATAGTTCGATATAATCTTTTTCATCACTATTCATGGTATAAACATCAGGTGTAACTGGACAAATTCCAAGTAGACGATATTTTAAATCACTTTGCCTTTTGTCAAAATACCAAAAACCTTTAATCTTATATTGGCTCACATCGGCAGCCGTAAGATCTTGTTTCAAAATATATTCAGCAGGAACTGTTCTTGTTGGCCCAACAGTTTGATCAACATACGTTACCTTTTTATTCTTCCCCGTCCCTGTAACCACTTTTTTCTTTACAACACGAGTTCTATAATCATCAGGGTATTGATTAATAAGCTCACGGCCTGCATCTGTTGTATCAACGCGAGATAACGCACCTTGAATGTCTTTTAATGTCTTTTTTGTATTAAAATAACTATCTGTATAAACTTCTGTTATTCTGCCACTTCTGATCCCTTTCGTTAAAATATCATAAAGCGACCTTCTATCAGGCCCAATATTAGCAGTATCTACAGGAAAATATAATGGAAAATTGATTTTTTCATTCAAATCAATTATTTCCCAAACCATCTTTCCCATCAAAACATCTCTGTCATCAACATAACCATACGCTAAAGGTTTATCGTTATCCGATATCATTTGAGCAGGCGTCTTAATTCCGATTTGGTCGGCTGTTTTGGCATTAAGTAAATTAGACTGAGCATTAGAAGATAAGCTTCCGAGAACAGCAACAATAGCAACTAATAAATTTCTTACTTTCATCATGATAATTTTTACAGAACATTAAACGAAATTTTATTACAAATATTGTTATTTTTCTTACATAATCAAAAAGAAATCAAATATAAATCTACATCATATCGTTTTTAACTTTTTGACATAAAAAAAACTCTTACTACAAATGTAGTAAGAGTTTTTTAATTATTGTACTATGTATCAACTTAGTAGTTCCACATATCTTGTTCGAAATTGCGAATTTTCTCTTTCACTCTTTCAGATTCCAACAACTGATTTTGAGCGTTGTCTTTCATGTAATCACTAATTGCTCTGTCTCCGTAAAGGTTTTCCTCTTTGTATACAACAGCATTAAAGCGTCTTGAATTTAAAATCTGATCAAATGAGATTGGAAGAGCTGAATTGTTGTCATTGAAAGCTTTTGCTTCATGCAGCGCTTCTCTGGCATTTGGGAAGAATACCCAAAACAATTCTATATAATCCTTTTCATCACTATTCATTGTATAAACGTCTGGAGTTACTGGGCAAATTCCTAGTAAACGATATTTCAATTCACTTTGACGTTTATCAAAATACCAGTATCCTTTAATTTTATACTGACTAACATCAGCGGCAGTAAGATCTTGTTTCAAGATGTATTCAGCAGGAACCGTTCTTGTTGGCCCAACTGTTTCTTCAACGTAAGAAACCGATTTGTTTTTACCTTTACCAGAAACTACTTTTTTCTTCACAACGCGTGATTTGTAGTCATCAGGGTATTGGTTAATTAACTCTCTACCTGCATCAGTTGTATCAATACGAGATAAAGATCCTTCGATGTCCTTCATAGATTTTTTAGTGTTAAAATAACTGTCAGTATAAACCTCAGTAATTTTTCCACCTTTAATAGCTTTAGTTAAAACGTCATAAAGAGAACGTCTGTTAGGACCAATATTAGCTGTATCTACTGGAAAATATAATGGAAAGTTGATTTTTTCATTCAAATCAATGATTTCCCATGTTGTTTTCCCCATCAAGATATCTCTATCATCTACATAACCATAAGCCAAAGGCTTATCATTGTCAGATATCAATTGAGCAGGAGTTTTAAGTCCAATCTGAGCAGGAGTCTTTGCGTTTAGCAAATTAGATTGCGCATTAGAAGCAAAACCTCCAGCGATAGAAACAATAGCTATTAAAAAATTTCTTACTTTCATCGTGGTATCGTTATAAGATATTGAATGTAGTTTACACTACTTTATTATTGTATTTCGTAAATTACAGGAGCAGTTCTTGGCAATAAATAACTACCAGCTCCAACAAGTTTAGTTTTAATTTCAGAAATAGTAACTTGGTCTCCTTTACCTGCTCTTGAAAGTACTTGTTTACATTGTGCATTCATTTTGTTTCCTGTAACAACAACTGTAGGCTGTCCAGCAATTTTCATATTGAATCCAACAACGTCTAAACCAACTTCAAAATCAAAATCAAGAAGTTTAGCTCCAATAGTAGCAATCTCTAAGTTAGATTTAGGACCTTTAACAACTCCCATCTCACCTCTAATTGTTCCTGTTGGACCAGGAATACCTTTAATTCTGAATGTTTTCTTATCAGTTACTTTGTCACCGTTTGGCAAAGTACCAGTTACAGAAATTGTAGTTTCAGTACCTTGACCTGGGCTCATGTTATATTTTCCTGGTTTTCCAGCAGAAGATAAACCTGGAGCACTTGCAACAATTTTGTTAGCATCAACACCAGCGAAAGATACAGAGATTGGGTTAACAACACCTCTATATACTACGTTCATTTTGTCTGCAGAAATTGTAGCTGCGTTTGGTCTTGGAACAACAACATATTTACCAGAGAATTTTAATGGAATATTTTTTCCATCCTCTAAGAAAGTAAATTGTCCATTAATGTCTTGTTCTCCAACTCCACCTGCAGTTAAAGAGATAACAGCTTGTCCGTTAACAATTTGTCCAGGACCTTGGAAAGAAGTTGGTTTAGTGTTTTCGTCATAACGACCTAAAACAACTTTACCTGTAACTTTTTCTCCTTGAAAATAAGCATTTTTATCTAAAACAACGATTGCTTGGTAGTTGCTGTAAGAAGCAGCAGCAACTGCAGCTTTACCTAAAGCACTGTTGTAAACGTCAGTTTCTACTTTTTTAACGTCATTTTGCCAAGCTGAAAGTTTTGCAGCTGTAGCAATTGCAGGGAATCCTTTAAAGTGGTACGCTAGGTATTTCTCTTTAATTCCCTCTTTGTTTTTAACATCAGAAACATCAAATTTCTTTTCAACCTCAGCGATAATTGCTGCGTATTTTTTGTCTGTTCCTAAAGCAGCTTTAATATCAGCTTTATATTTTTCGATTTTAGAAATAATTTCGTTACCTTTTTTAGTGTAACCGTCTCCTGTAAACCAGTCGTCGATATTATCTCCTCTATCCATAGACTCATAAGGCATTTTTCCTGTTTCCTTATCAACTTCGAAACCTTTAACTGCCTGAGCTTTTAGAGTAGCTATATAATCATAAAAATCTTTTGTAATTGTTTCAACTTTGTGAGCTGTAACTGCAGCAATAGCAAATTCTCCTTTTGCCTCAGCAGCTTTTTGATCTAAAGAGCTTAATAAACTAGCATTTGACTCTGTAGAACTAGTGTTTGCACCTTCGAATTTTTCATTCATCAAACCAAAAGCAGAAATAACTTCTTTTGATACGTTCATTGCTAACATTGCGATGAAAACCAGGTACATCAGGTTAATCATCTTCTGTCTAGGGGTTAATTTTCCTCCTGCCATTTTTCTTTAATTAGTTCTTATTAATAAATTTAATATTTAGTTAAAAACTAATTATCCTTTGTTACTCATTGCAGAAAGCATACCACCGTAAACGCTGTTTAAAGAAGCGATGTTTGCAGTCATAGAAGCCATTTGCTCTTTTAATTTAGAAGCATTTTCAGCGATTTCTTTGTTAGCTTCAGCGTTTCTAGAAGCACTTTCTAATTGTACTTTATATAAACTGTTTAATGATTCCATTTGAGCAGCAGCAACAGATAATTCTTCTGAATATTTCTTTTGTCCCGCGATTGAATCTACAGTTGGAGCAATTCCTTTAGCAGCAGATTCGAAGTTTTTGATGCTGTTTCCTAAACTTGACATTAATTCACCGTCAATTTTAGCTTCTTTTAATAATGTGTCTAATTTTTGAGATAATAATCCTTGAGCGTCAGTTGGAGTTTCAGCTTTAGCTTTTTTCTCTCTAGCTTGTCCGTTAGCTAATTCTGGGTAAACTAGAGTCCAATCTAGTTCTTCTTCAACTGGTTCGAAAGCAGAAAGCGCAAAAATTAACGCCTCAGTCACCAATCCTACTGAAAGCATAACTGTACCTGTTAATGGTCCAATTTCAAAGTGAGTAATTTTGAATAAAGCTCCAACGATTACCACTGCCGCTCCCATACCATAAGCGAAATTCATTGCTTTTTTACTTAATAATGCCATAATACTTTTTTTTTAGGTTTAAAATAGATTTGTTGGATATTGAATTAATTTAAATTTACTTTTTTCTGTTTCCTGTAACTTGAGTACCCATGTAATCTTGTACAGTTCTGAATCCGATGTAGCTTCTTGCTGAATCAGCATATTCGTGGTCACGAGTACTTACCTGTAGGAAATAAGCAACGTCTTTCCAAGAACCTCCACGAACCACTTTTCTTTGGTTTTTACCGTCTATAACGTTTGGATTCATTGTTGATACATATTCGTAAGCGTTTGGATTGTATGCAGAGTCTGTCCACTCAGAAACGTTTCCTGCCATGTTGTATAATCCGTAACCGTTTACATCGTATGATTTAGCTTCAACTGTATAAAGCGCTTCGTCAGCAGCATAATCTCCTCTACTTGGTTTGAAGTTTGCTAAGAAACAACCTCTATCACTCTTAGTATAAGGACCTCCCCATGGGTAAGTTGCAGACTCCAGACCTCCTCTAGCTGCATACTCCCATTCTGCTTCAGTAGGTAATCTGAAAGCATTTACTAAGTCACGTCCTTTTTTCTTAGATTTAATGTAGCTGTTTTTGTTTAAAGTTCTCCAAGCACAGAATGCTTTAGCTTGTTTCCAAGTTACACCCACTACTGGATAATCTCCATAAGCCTTGTGCCAGAAGTAATCATTATGCATTGGCTCATTATATGAATAAGCGAAATCTTTAATCCAAACTGCAGTATCAGGGTAAACATTTACCTGCTCAGTTTTTACGAAGTCACTTCTTTTTCCAACTTTTGCTTTTGCAGCAGCTTGAATATCCATCCAAGAATAACGGAATTTCAATTTATTTACGTCAATTGTTCTTAAACCATTGTATGATTCTTCAATTGGCAAATACATAGAATCCATTACTTCAGCGTAATACTCATCTGGATATGCTTTTGTATCTTTAATTAACTTAACTTTTCTGTTTAATTTTCTTCCAGCATATGGATCATCTTTTGTACCAACACTATAATAGTTGTCGTACATGTATTTGTCATAAGCTGTCATTTTTTCTGGATCAGAATCATTAAAAGCGTAGTCAGCAATGCTTCCGCCTTTTTTACCTTTTCCATCAGTAGCTTTTTGCCCGGTTTCGTCAGCTAAAATTGCTAAACGAACTCTCATTGTAGAGTCTTTTACCCACTCCACAAATTGACGATACTCACTATTTGTAATCTCAGTTTCATCCATGTAAAACGAACGAACGGTTACAGTTTTAGTTGGAGCATCTTCTACGTTAGCTAAATCAGCATCTGATTTACCCATAATAAAAGATCCACCCGGAACTAATGTCATTCCATAAGGCTTCTCGGGATGCCATTTCCCTCCTGTAACACCAACTAATTCACCTTTGTCACCAGACTTACCACAGCCGATTACTAGTGTTAACATTGCTGCAAATGCAATAAACTTCTTCATATAAATTTGGGATTATCTATTCATTATTAAAAGTCCGTAAACGTATTTATTATTTATCTAAAAAACAATACTACTTGCGAATTTATTTTACCGTTCAAAAATAATGTTAAATAAAATAAAAAAAAAATATTTTATCGATAAACTGCTTTAAAAAATCGATGTAAAACGTTAATTTTTATGTATTATACATATTTTCTTACTAATTAATTTTAACTTTTTTTTACAAGTTTTAAAAATTTAAGATTTCACTTAAATTTTTGATCTATAAAGCATTTTTTCTTTGCGCTTTCCACCATCTTTCTGGCAATTCTTGATTGCAAGCCGACAAATATTCCTCGTAAGAACAAGGTAATAACGTATTTCTTTTCAATTTATTGCTGCCATTTGATTCATATGGAATTTCGATCCACCAACGGTCTGTTTTATCACTTTTATAGAATATTAATTCTTCATCATCCAACGGAACAATATACTTTAAATAGTTTGCTCTGCTTCCAAATGGATATTCTTTTGATCGATAGTGATAGCCTTCAATAAAATACCATACAATCTGAGCAATAATAACCGATTCAGCAAGTGTACTATTGTGATTAAATACTCCAAAAGCAGAAACTTTATCACTAATTCCTGCATATCTAGACAAAGCACAAATTTCTTTTCCGTTAAATCCGTTTGGCTCAAAAGTCACCATATTTCCTGAGGCAGAAGACTTTACAGAATTTAAATCTATACTTACTAGGTCTGCATCTCTGAAAACCGGCTCAGCCAATGTAATTTTATTTGAAATCTCTCCTAAACGATAAGCATCAAAAAACAGCTTCTCGATCAGATCGATTTCTTCCTGCGAATTATAATAGGTTTGATATCCTATATTACAGTAATTGAAAAGATTATTTGGCTCATCAATAATAATTTTTGTAAGATACGAATTAGCCGAAACTGACTCATTTTCTTTACCAAAATCAAATTTATTATCAACTGCAACCAAATTTACCATCTGCTCTAAGTCATCGTAAGCGCGATATAAAGCATAGGTCAAATCCTGAGAACCTCCTAGAACTATAGGAATGACTTTATTCTTGATTAATGTAGAAGTAACTTTCTTTAATGCAAAATAAGTATCCTCTACAGAATCGCCCGCAAGTATATCTCCCAAGTCTGCAATTGACGCATCCCAATTTCCTGGAAACATACTATAAAACTTTTTACGTACAGCAGAAAGATTAACTTCATTAATCATATTGATGTTTGTACGGTCTTCCAACACACCAATTATAGCAATACTAATCTGCGCAATATCAGGAAACTGATCTTGGGTATGAAAAACAACTTTACTTCCAAGCTCTTGTGAAGACAGTCCTCCGACGAATCTTATAATTCCATCATTAACTGGTTCTAGAAAATCAAATTCCATTTATATACTTATTTCTTTTTAGCAGCTGTTTTTTTAGCTGGAGCTTTTTTAGCCGTTGTTGTTTTAGCTGCAGTTTTCTTTGCAGGTGCTTTTTTAGCAGGCGTTTTAGCCGCAATCATTTCTTGAACTTGTGCCAATGTTAATTTTGTCGCATCAACATCTTTTCCTAATTCAATTTTGATTTTTCCTTTTAGAATTACAGAGCGTCCCCAACGGGCTTTTTCTACTACAATTCCTTCTTCTTCCCAGTTATGAATAACTTTATCGATGTTTTTCTGAAGTTTTTCTTCAATTAACTCCTCAACATCTGCTTGAGAAAGATTATCAAAATTGTATTTTTTGTTTACGTTTACAAAAAGACCGTTCCATTTAATAAATGGTCCAAAACGCCCCACTCCTTTTTGAACAGCTTCTCCTTTATAAACTGCAATTGGCGCATCAGCAAGTGCTTTTTCGTCAATCAATTCTTGAGCTCTTTCTTTCGAAACATTAAGCGGATCTTCACCTTTAGGCAACGAAATAAAAACATTTCCATGACGAACATAAGGTCCGTAACGGCCATTGTTCACTTCAACTTCTTCTCCTTTATATTCTCCTAAACTTTTTGGAAGCAAGAATAAATTTAATGCTTCTTCAAGCGTAATGTTTCCAATATTTTGATCTGCCATCAAGCTAGCAAACTTTTTATCCTCATCATCTGCTTCTCCAATTTGAGCCATTGGTCCAAATTTTCCTAAACGAACAGAAACTTGTCTTCCGTCTGCATCTTTTCCTAAGATTCTTTCACCGCTTTCGCGCTCAGCATTTGCCTCAACTTCTTTTACATTTGGATGAAACTGATTGTAAAAGTCCTGCATCATTTTTGCCCAGTCAATATTCCCTTCGGCAATTTCGTCGAAATCCTGTTCTACTTTTGCAGTGAAATTATAATCTAAAATGTTTCCGAAATTCTTTACCAAGAAATCAGTCACAATGGTTCCGATATCTGTTGGAACCAATTTCCCTTTATCAGAACCTGTATTTTCTTTTAGAACTTTCTCTCCTACTTTATTATTCTGTAAAGTAAGCTGTGTATAATTACGCTCAACACCTTCAAGAGTTCCTTTTTCAACATAATTTCTATTGATAATTGTTGAAATGGTTGGCGCATAAGTAGAAGGACGGCCAATTCCAAGTTCCTCAAGTTTTTTAACCAAAGATGCTTCGGTATAACGTGCAGGCGGTCTTGAATATCGTTCTGTAGCTGTAATATAATTGTTAGCCAGTTTTTCGTTCACTTTTAAAGCTGGAAGCATTCCTTCTTGCTCTTCCTCATCATCATCATGGCCTTCTAAGTACACTTTTAAGAAACCTTCAAAAAGTAATACTTCTCCAGAAGCTGTAAAAACTTCATCATGATTATCAGCTTCAATCTTCACATTTGTTCTTTCAAGCTGTGCATCGCTCATTTGCGAAGCCAAAGTTCTTTTCCAGATCAAATCGTATAAACGAGCTTGGTCACGGTCAATATTTACTGTATGACGAGACATATCTGTTGGACGAATTGCTTCGTGCGCTTCTTGAGCTCCTTTGTTTTTATTGGCAAAAACTCTCGGTTTAGAAAATTCTTTTCCGTAAGATTTGATGATTTCTGCTTGTGCGGCGTCCATTGCTTCCTTAGAAAGATTCACAGAATCGGTTCTCATATAAGTAATAAGCCCCGCTTCGTAAAGACGCTGTGCCAACTGCATGGTAATTCCAACCGGCAAATACAATTTTCTCGCAGCTTCCTGTTGAAGTGTCGAAGTTGTAAAAGGTGCTGTTGGAGATTTTTTGGTAGGTTTAGTTTCTAAATCGGCTACCTTATATTTAGAACCGATGTTTTGATTTAAGAAATCTTCGGCCTCTTTTTTAGTATTAAAGTTTTTTGGAAGTCTTGCTTTGAAAGCTTTTCCTGCTTCGTTTACAAATTCTGCAACAATTGAATAGGTTGCAACTGCATTAAAGCTCTGTATTTCGCGTTCTCTTTCAACAATCAAACGTACAGAAACTGATTGTACACGACCTGCTGAAAGTCCGCCTTTGATTTTTCTCCATAAAACTGGAGATAATTCGTAACCTACTAAACGATCCAAAACACGGCGTGCTTGCTGTGCATTTACTAAGTTATAATCAATTTCTCTAGGATTATCGATTGCTTTAAGAATCGCAGATTTTGTTATCTCATGAAAAACAATACGTTTAGTCTTTTTTGTATCCAACTTTAGTTCTTCCGCCAAGTGCCATGAAATAGCCTCTCCCTCGCGGTCCTCATCGGATGCTAACCAAACCGTTTCGGCATTCTTAGAAAGTGATTTTAGTTTCGTTACCAAGGCTTTTTTATCGGGAGAAACTTCATATTTAGGTTTAAAACCATTTTCTACATCTACTCCTATTTCCTTTGATGGTAAGTCGGCTATGTGACCATAACTTGACTCCACCTGAAAATCACTCCCAAGAAATTTCTCGATCGTTTTCGCCTTTGCAGGTGACTCCACTATTACTAAATTCTTTGCCATTGCTCTATTTTTCTGCAACAAAAGTATTTATTTTTTTTAAATATTAACCTTACGATTGAATTTTTGAAGTATTTTGATATTATGAAACTTAAAATTGCAGATTTATCTGTAATAATCTCGATTATATATATAGGTATAACTTTTAGTGATTTCTGACCGAGAAATTCCTTTATTTAATATTGAAAATTTTAGATTTCAGTTTTTTTCCATAGAAATTAAATTAATAAAACACCTCACAATCTAAATCTAAAATCTGTAATCTAAATTTTTTAAAACATTGTTAATTCTTTATCTGACATCTTGTCACATTCGTTTCAATTACCCTATCTTTGCACTTTGAATTTTTACAATGGAAAAGATTATTGAAGAAAGCAAACAGGGTGAAAGTCTTGTTCTGGAAAATAAACCTGAGAATACTAAAAAACTTTTTATAGAAAGTTACGGCTGTGCGATGAATTTTTCGGACAGCGAAGTCGTAGCTTCCATTTTGTCTGACGGAGGATATAACACAACTTCAGTTCTTGAAGAAGCCGATTTGGTTTTGGTGAACACATGTTCTATTCGTGACAAAGCAGAGCAGACTATTCGTAAGCGTCTTGAAAAATATAATGCCGTAAAACGAACCAATCCGAAAATGAAAGTGGGGGTTTTAGGCTGTATGGCCGAGCGTTTGAAAAGTCAGTTTTTAGAAGAAGAGAAAATAGTTGATCTTGTTGTTGGTCCTGATGCTTACAAAGATCTTCCAAATTTATTGGCAGAAGTTGAAGAAGGACGTGACGCCATAAATGTAATCTTATCAAAAGAAGAAACTTACGGAGATATTTCGCCTGTTCGTTTAATGAGCAACGGAATTACTGCTTTGGTTTCGATTACTCGCGGTTGCGATAATATGTGCACGTTTTGTGTTGTGCCTTTTACGCGCGGTCGCGAACGTAGCCGTGAGCCGCAAAGTATTATGGCTGAAATTCAGGATTTGTGGAACAAAGGCTATAAAGAAGTTACGCTTCTTGGCCAAAACGTTGACAGTTACCTCTGGTACGGCGGCGGATTGAAAAAAGATTTTGTAAATGCTTCTGAAATGCAAAAAGCAACTGCAGTAGATTTTGAGCAATTGCTTGAAATGGTGGCGGCTGGTTTTCCTAAAATGCGTATTCGATTTTCGACTTCAAATCCGCAGGATATGCATGAGAGCATTTTGCATGTTATTGCGAAATATCCGAATATCTGCAAACATATTCACTTGCCAGTTCAGTCTGGAAGTAACAGAATTTTGAAGGAGATGAATCGTCTTCACAGCCGTGAAGAATATATGGCTCTGATTGATAAAATTAGGGCGATTGTTCCTGATGCTTCGATTTCGCAGGACATGATTGCTGGTTTCCCAACAGAGACAGAAGAAGATCATCAAGATACGTTAAGCTTAATGGAATATGTAAAATATAATTTCGGTTATATGTATTCGTATTCTGAGCGCCCTGGAACTTTGGCTGGAAGAAAAATGAAAGATGATGTTGAAGAGGAAACCAAAGCAAGAAGATTGCAAGAAATTGTTGATTTACAACAAAAACACGCTTGGTTTAGAAGCGAGGAATTTGTTGGAAAAACAGTTGAAGTTTTAGTTGAAAAAGTTTCTAAAAAATCTAAAGACGAATTCTCAGGGAGAAACTCTCAGAGCATTACGGTTGTTTTCCCAAAAGAAAATTACAAAATTGGAGATTTCGTAAACGTAAAAATTACAAGCTGTACTTCTGGAACACTGAAAGGTGAAGCTGTAGGATATTCTGAAATGAATTAATTTTTAACTGCAAATTACACAAATTTCCGCAAATTATTTTTTTTATGATTGATGGTAACGAATATTACTACAAGAAAGATCAAAATTATCAAATTGTAGGCATATGCATGGAAGTACATAGATTATTGGGGCCTGGATTACTTGAGATTGTATATAAAGATGCATTAGAAATTGAATTTAAAAATAACAACATTCCGTATCATCGAGAAAAAGAATTTGCAATTGAATATAAGGGAACTATTTTGCCTCATAAATTTTATGCCGATTTTGTTGTTTATGATGACATAATATTAAAATCTGTAAAAGAAATCTGTAATGATCATCTTGCACAGGTTTTAAATTATATGAAACTAGCAGATACCCCTGTTGGAATAATTGCAAATTTTCAAAACAAATCATTAGTGCACAAAAGATTAATAAATTCATAAATAAAATTTGCGCTAATTTGTGTAATTTGTGGTTAATTAGTAATAAAGATTTCTAACGATTTTAAAAAAGATCCGTATTACTCATTTTAATCTGTGGCAAAAGATAAAAAAATTATAGGCCAAAAGTTTAAACGTTAAAGGTCAAATCAAAAACTTGAAACCTGAAACAAAAAAACTTGAAACAAAAAACTATATGGAAACAGTTCAAGCAATAAAACAGCGATTTGAGATTATTGGTAATGATCCAAAATTAAATCGTGCTATCGAAAAAGCCATTCAGGTTGCTCCAACTGATATTTCGGTTATGGTAACTGGGGAAAGTGGTGTTGGTAAAGAAAATATTCCAAGAATTATACATTCGCTTTCACATAGAAAGCATGGTAAATATATTGCCGTAAACTGCGGTGCAATTCCAGAAGGAACTATTGACAGTGAACTTTTTGGACACGAAAAAGGTGCTTTTACGGGTGCAACAAGCACACGTGAAGGTTATTTTGAAGTGGCAGACGGCGGAACAATTTTCCTTGACGAAGTTGGTGAATTACCACTGACTACTCAGGTAAGATTACTTCGTGTTTTAGAAAACGGTGAATTTATAAAAGTAGGTTCATCTCAGGTTCAAAAAACCAATGTCCGCATTGTTGCTGCAACCAATGTGAATTTATTTAATGCTATAGAAAAAGGTAAATTCCGTGAAGATTTGTATTATCGTTTAAGTACAGTCGAAATTACTTTGCCGCCTTTGCGCGAAAGAAATGATGACATTCATTTGTTATTCAGGAAGTTTGTGGCAGATTTTGCTCATAAATATAAAATGCCGCCTTTAAGACTTGACGACGATGCTGTTCAGCTTTTGCAAAAATTCAGATGGAGCGGGAATATTCGTCAGCTTCGAAATGTGGCTGAACAGATTTCTGTTTTAGAAACCAATCGCGATATCAATCTTGCGACTTTACAATCTTATTTGCCAGCTGAAGGAAGCAATTTGCCTTCTGTTATCAGCGACAGCAAAAAAGAAAGCGATTTTAGTACAGAAAGAGACATATTATATAAGGTGCTTTTTGATATGAGAAGCGATCTGAACGATTTGAAAAAACTCACTTTGGAATTGATGAAAAACGGATCTTCTAAAGTGCAAGATATTAATCCAAATCTAATTCAGAAAATATACGGAAATCAGCAGAACGACAGCGAAATTGATTTTGAAGAAGAACCTAGAACTGCTGTTATGACAACACCTACTGTTCGCGAAGATAACTATCAGATACAGGATGATAATTATTTATTTGCTGAAACTATCGAGGAAGAAGAGGTTTTACGTTTGGAACAAAAAGAAATCGAAATGATCAAAAAATCATTAGAGAAAAACAAAGGAAAACGCAAAGCGGCAGCAGATGAATTGGGTATTTCCGAAAGAACTTTATACCGCAAAATCAAGCAATTCGATTTATAAAAATAATTAAATTACAATTTCGAATTCCAAATTCCAATTACCTATATTTGGCTCAATTGGAATTTGGAATTTAAAAATTGGGATTCCCTCTTAAATATTATGAAAAAAATATATTCTCTTTTCGCATTATTAAGCCTTTTTATGTTAAGTGGCTGTTCTGTTTACAACTTTACAGGAACTGGAAAAATCGATGCCAAAACATTTCAAGTCAACTTTTTTCAAAATAATGCCGATTTAATTGAACCTGGAATCGATAGGACTTTCACCTTGGCTTTACAGGATTTGATTATGAACCAAACGAACTTAAACTTGGTTAGCAATGGCGGTGATTTGGTCTATGAAGGAGAAATTACTGATTACAGAATAACGCCCATGACGGCAACTGCTGTAGATGCAAATGGCCAAGCGGGAGCAGCTCAAAACCGTTTATCGATTCGTGTCAATGTAAGATTTATGAATAAAAAGAAAGAAACAGATGATTTTGAAAAGTCTTTTGAATTCTATTATGATTTCCCTGGAAGAGACTTACCGACAGGTTCTGTTTTAACTGAAGCAATTAGAGTTATTTTTGAAAGAATCACACAAGACATCTTTAATGAGTCATTGGCAAAATGGTAGTTTTTACTTGTTTGTTGAATCGTTTAATCGATTAAACAGCTAAAAACAAATCAACGATAAACAATTAACCAATTAAACCAAAAAATAAAGAATGAACGTTAGCGATTATACCTACTTAATGAACAAACCCGATGCTATTACAGAAAAGCAAGCGGATGCATTAGGCAGTGTTTTGAATGAATTTCCGTATTTTCAAAGTGCACGCGCATTGCGATTAAAAGGACTTTACAATCAAAATAGTTTTAAGTATAATTATGCTTTAAAGGTAACTGCTGCATATACTGCAGATCGTTCTGTTTTATTTGATTTTATTACTTCTGAAGCTTTTACTTCTATTCAGAATGATTTCTATGAACAAAAATTGAGAGATCTTCTCGAAATTACCGTTTTTGACAGTGAAATTATTTCGCCTGAGCAAATCCAGAAAGCTATTGAAATAAAGACAGAACTTGAGGAACAGCCTGTTCAAGATACAGTTAAAGAAACTGCAATTTCTTCAATTGAAAACCCTTCGGTTATAAAAATCGAAGAACCAATAAAAACTCAGGAGACAATAAAAGCTGAAGAACCCATAATTACTGAAGAACCTAAAAAAGTTCCTGAAATTGACCCTTCTATTTTCCTTGCCATAAAAGAAGCACATTCGGTTACCTTTGAGAAACCAGTAATAGCAGAAGAGCCTAAAAAACTTCCAGAAATAGATCCGTCTATTTTTCTTGCAATCAAAGAAGCCCATTCGGTTACTTTTGAAAAACCGGTAATCGAAACCGAAAATAAGGTTGATTCTGCAGATTCAATTTCAAATATTGAAAAAGAGGAAGAAGAAACTAAAGCTTTAGTTGAAGAAATAGAAGAAGAAACAATAATAAAGGAAGAACCTAAAATTGATCGTGTTGAAAATTCTATTTTAAGCTCGATAAAAGTTTCTGAAACTCCTTCTGTGACCGAGCCTGAATCTATAATTGCAGTTGAAGAACATAAATTTGATCGTATTGAAAATTCTATTTTAAGTTCGATTAAGGAATCAGAAGCTGCAACTGCTGAACAACAGTCTGCAAAAACCGAGGAAATAAAAGTTGATCGTATTATAGAAGAACCTGTTTTAAATTCGGTCGAAGAAGATGAAGATGACAGCGTTATCGAAGAAATGATCATTCCGGAATTTAAAATGAATACCATTGAACGATCTATACTTTCTTCGATTAAAGAAGCTGAAACAAAAACACCTGAAGAACCAAAAGAAGAAATTCTAGAAGTTCTGCAATCTGAGGATAAAGACGAAGAGGAAATTCAGGAAGAAAATGAGGAACCAATTGAAGAAATAATCGAAGAAGAAGAACCTAATGAACCTGCAAAAACCGCAGCAGAGCATTTAGAAATCGGAAAACCTTTAGATTTTTCTCTTAACGAAAAACATTCATTCCAAGAATGGCTTCAATTATCTCGTACAGAACCAATTGACCGCTCAAACGAAATTTCTCCAGAAGAAAAAGCTAAAATTGAAGCGGCAAAAGAAGAAGAAAGACAGAAAAAGGCTGAAATTATCGATAAATTTATCGAAAACAATCCAAAAATTTCTCCAATAAAACCTGGCAACAGTGCTCCAGCAGTTCAAATTGAGACCAATATAGAGGACAATTCGTATTTAATGACAGAGACTTTGGCTAGAGTTTATCTGGAACAAAAGAAATATACAAAAGCAATTCAGGCATATGAAATATTAATTTTGAAATATCCAGAAAAAATTACTTTCTTTGCAGACCGCATATCGGATATTAAGATTTTACAACAAAATAACAATAACAATAATTAAGTAATGAGCACATTTTCAATTTTTTTAGTTTTAATCACAATAGTTTGTTTTCTATTGATCGTAGTTATCATGGTACAAAACCCTAAAGGAGGCGGATTGTCTTCTACTATCAGCGGAACGCAGATGTTAGGTGGAGTACAAAAAACAACTGACTTTTTAGATAAAAGTACCTGGACTTTGGCTACTGTTTTAATTGTGCTAATTTTACTTTCAAGCTTAAGCTTCTCTGGATCTTTAAGCGATACTGAATCTAAAATCATTGACAAAACTGAAGCTCCTGTAAATGCACCTGCAACTCCAGCACAAGGAACTACTTCTGCTCCTGCAACACCAGCACCTGCAGCGAAATAATTGTAGCTCGATATAAAAATCTAATGCCAGCCTGTCAAAGCTGGCATTTTTTTTAAGAAAAAATGTCAGTTTTTCTAGCGTGGCACAATTTCTGAAAGTTTATAGAACAGAAAAAAAAGTATAACTTATTAATAAATATAAAAATCATGGCTTTAAACATTAAACCGCTTTCAGACCGCGTACTTATTGAGCCTGTTGCAGCTGAAACCAAAACTGCCTCAGGTATTTTTATTCCAGATACTGCCAAAGAAAAACCTCAAAAAGGTACTGTTGTAGCAGTAGGAAACGGAACTAAAGATCATACTATGACTGTAAAAGTTGGAGACACTGTTCTTTATGGTAAATATGCAGGAACAGAGTTAAAACTAGAAGGCACTGATTACCTAATCATGCGTGAGGATGATATTTTAGCGATTATCTAAAAATATTGTATTAAGTACGGAGTATTACAAATTAAGAACTTCATTTAACTTGAAACAAATCAAACTTTAAACAAAAATTAAAATGGCAAAAGACATAAAATTTGATATTGAAGCACGTGACGGTTTAAAACGTGGTGTTGATGCATTAGCAAATGCTGTAAAAGTAACTCTTGGACCAAAAGGTCGTAACGTAATCATCGGAAAATCATTTGGTGGACCGACTGTTACTAAAGATGGTGTTTCTGTTGCAAAAGAAATCGAATTAAAAGACGCATTAGAAAATATGGGTGCGCAAATGGTGAAAGAAGTGGCTTCTAAAACCAATGATTTAGCTGGAGACGGAACTACAACTGCTACAGTTTTAGCTCAAGCGATCGTAAAAGAAGGTCTTAAAAACGTTGCTGCAGGTGCAAATCCAATGGATTTGAAACGCGGTATCGACAAAGCTGTTGAAACTATCGTGGCTGACTTAGCAAAACAAGCTAAAGTGGTTGGAAGCGATTCTGACAAAATTCAGCAAATTGCTTCTATCTCTGCTAACAATGATGAAGTTATTGGTGAATTAATCGCTACAGCTTTCGCTAAAGTTGGAAAAGAAGGTGTTATCACTGTAGAAGAAGCTAAAGGAACTGATACTTTCGTTGACGTTGTTGAAGGTATGCAGTTTGACAGAGGATACCTTTCTCCTTACTTCGTAACAAATCCGGAGAAAATGGAAGTTGAATTAGACTCTCCATACATCTTATTATATGACAAAAAAGTTTCTTCTTTAAAAGAATTACTTCCAGTTTTAGAGCCAGTTGCACAATCAGGAAAACCATTATTGATTATCGCTGAAGATGTTGACGGAGAAGCTCTTTCTACTTTAGTAGTAAACAAATTAAGAGGTGCTCTTAAAATTGCTGCTGTAAAAGCTCCAGGTTTTGGAGACAGAAGAAAAGCAATGTTAGAAGATATCGCAATCTTAACTGGAGGTACTGTTATCTCTGAAGAAAGAGGATATACTCTTGAAAATACAACTATCGAAATGTTAGGAAACGCAAAAAGAGTTTCTATCGATAAAGACAATACAACTATCGTAAGCGGTGCTGGTGAGGCTGATATCATCAAAAATCGTGTAAACCAAATTAAAGGTCAGATGGAAACTACTACATCTGATTACGATAAAGAAAAATTACAAGAGCGTTTGGCTAAATTAGCTGGCGGTGTTGCAGTTCTTTATGTTGGTGCAGCTTCTGAAGTTGAAATGAAAGAGAAAAAAGACAGAGTAGACGACGCTTTACACGCAACTCGTGCTGCTGTAGAAGAAGGAATCGTTGCTGGTGGTGGTGTAGCTTTATTAAGAGCGAAAATTGCTTTGGCTGACTTAAAAGCTGACAACGCTGACGAAGCTACAGGAATTCAAATCGTTTCTCGCGCTGTTGAAGCTCCATTAAGAACTATCGTTGAAAACGCTGGTCTTGAAGGATCTGTTGTTGTAGCAAAAGTTTCTGAAGGAAAAGGTGATTTCGGATACAACGCAAAAACCGACGAATATGTAGATATGCTTACTGCAGGAATTATCGATCCTAAAAAAGTAACTCGTGTGGCTCTTGAAAACGCTGCATCTGTTTCTGGAATGATTTTAACTACAGAATGTGCATTAATTGATATTAAAGAAGAAAATGCTGGAGGCGGAATGCCAATGGGAGGCGGAATGCCAGGAATGATGTAATTCATTCTTTTCTTAAAACTTAAAACGCCAGATGAATGTCTGGCGTTTTTTTTTTGATAGCCACGAATTCACGTATTATTTTTTCTAATCTTTGCATATACTTTTATCTGCCACAGATTACACAGATTAAAAGAATTATAAATCTGTTCTAAACTTACTTTACACAAAGCATTCGTGTAATTAATTACAACTATTTTTTAAACACAAAGATTTGAAGAAATAATTCTTGAATCCGTGGCAAATTTTTTCACACAAAGCATTCCCATAATTAATGATAACTATTTTCAAACGCAAAGATTAGAAAAAAATAATACGTGAATTCGTGGCTATCACCTTTATTTAACATTCTCTTTTTCTTTAAAAAAGCTGTTATCTATACCTTTGCAGTTCTATTTAAAATTGCAAAATGAGAAAATTTACAACTCGCCTTTTATCTTTTACATTTTTACTTCTTACAACTTTTTTACAAGCCCAAAACAGCAAAGACAATTATGTAGTCTTAGTTTCTATGGATGGATTTCGTTGGGATTATGGCAAAATGTATAATCTTCCAAATCTGAAGCAAATTGAAAAAGAGGGTGTTCATGCAAAATCAATGAAACCGTCTTATCCTAGTAAAACTTTCCCAAATCATTATTCTATCGTTACGGGACTTTATCCAGATCATCACGGAATTATCAATAATGTTTTCTACGATTCTTCTCTAAATCAGTCTTTTTCATTATCAAGCAATGCTAAAAACGATTCTCGTTTCTATGGCGGAAATCCGATTTGGAATTTGGCTGAACAGCAAGGTGTAAAAAGTGCTTCTTTCTTTTGGCCAGGTTCTGACATTGACAAAAGGAATCCGAGCTATTTCAAAAATTACGATGGTAAAGTCCCATATGGAGCCAGAATAGATACGGTTATGAAATGGCTACAGCTACCAGAAAAACAGCGCCCACATCTAGTGACTTTGTATTTCGACGAACCAGATCATACAGGTCATAATTTTGGGCCGCTTTCGCCAAAAACTGAAAAAACAGTAATCAAAATGGATTCCATTATTGGAGAAATATCTAAAAAACTAGATCAGTTGCCTATTGGAAAACAAATCAATTTGATTATCGTTTCAGACCACGGAATGGCCACTATCAGCAATGATAAAAAAGTAGCAGTGTTAGATTACCTAAAACCAGAATGGTTGGGTTATAAAGACGTAATTAATCCAATTATGAGTATACAGGCAAAAGCTGGTTATCAAGATTCAATTGCCAATGCTTTGAAAAAAGTTCCTCATATTAAATTCTGGAAATCGACCGAAGTCCCAAAAAGATTACACTACGGAACAAATCCGCGCGTGCACGATTTTGTAATTGAAGCCGATAAAGGCTGGAGTTTAGTAAGCAAAGAAAGCACTCATATAAATGGCGGAACGCATGGCTATGACAATAATGAAAAAGATATGCATGCCATTTTCTATGCAAAAGGTCCTGCTTTTAAAGTCAATAAAAAAATAAAAACGTTTCAGAATGTTTCGGTTTATCCTTTGATTGCTCATATTCTCAGTTTACAAATTGGAGAAATTGATGGAAAATTGAGCGATGTTGAGAGTGCGCTGCGCTAAAATTAGATAATGTGTCAATTTGATAATTAGATAATTAGATAATTTTTGAATTGGAATAATTTAACAAACTGAATTGCCTCCAGCTAAAGCTGGGGGGCAACTCAATTTATCTATTCCATAATCGAATGTAATCCTGAGCGGAGTCGAAAGTCGCTCCAATTAGTATGTAGGCTTCGACTTCGCTTAGCCTGACAAAACTGAATTAATTATAGAAAACCAAACCCGACAGGTTTTAAAACATGTCGGGTTTATTGCAATATTAGAGTTTCCTATTTGGAATTTTCTAATTGTCAATTACCACATTCTCTAATTAAAAAGCTGTTGAAACAGAAACTGATTTCCAGCTTTCCAATTCTGCTTGAACACTTGCTATTTTTTGATTCGCCATATTATAAGCATCTTCGCCCAAAAATAAGTGTAATGGCGGATTCTGGTCGTTACTCACTTTGATTAAAGCTTCCGCTAATTTTACAGGATCGCCCGGCTGATTTTGATTGATGTCTTCTTTGTGCGCACTTTCAGATTGTCTCACTTCTTTGTACTCTGCAATTGGATTTTCAGGCAACAATAATGAACTATCTTTTAAGAAATCGGTTCTAAAATAACCCGGATAAACGATTGTTGCATGAACTCCAAATGGTTTTATTTCTGCCGCTAAAGATTCTGTCAAGCCTGCAACTGCAAATTTTGTAGAACAGTAAATTCCCCAACCCGGAAATTCTCCATAATAACCGCCAACAGAAGAAATATTGAAGATATGCCCCTTTTCATTGGCACGAAAAACTGGCATTGCATTTCTAATTACATTTAATAATCCGAAAACATTTACTTCGTAGTTTTTTCTAGATTCTGCGTCGCTTAATTCTTCTAATGCGCCTAATAAGCCATAACCAGCATTATTGACCAAAACATCAATTGTTTTAAAATGGTTTACTGTTTTGTCAATTGCATTTTTAACGCTTTTTTCGTCTACCAAGTCCATTTCTAAAGGAAGAAAACTTTCCGACAAACCGCCCAATTCTTTAACTAAAGAAGCTTCACTTCTTGATGTTGCCGCTACTTTATAACCTTCTGCTAATAATTTTTTAGCCAATTCCAATCCAAGTCCTTTTGAAGCACCTGTGATAAACCAAACTTTTTTATTGTCCATGATTTTAATTTTTTACTTTATAATTATAGGACAAAGTTACAAGTGAAGTACTTCTCAAATATTGAAGCAATCAAACAAGAAGTTGCAAAAATCAAACAATTTCTGCTAAACGATAGTTTTTTGGCGAAACTCGAACATTTTTCTTGAAAAAATTAATAAAATGAGATAATTCTTCGAAGCCCAAACACCACGCAATTTCATTAATATTCCAATTAGTTTGCTTCAATAAAATCATGGCTTCTTGAACAATTCTCTCTCCAATAATCTGAGAAGTTGTTTTTCCAGTTGTTTCTTTTAAAGCTTTGTTCAAATGGTTTACATGCACATTTAACTGATTTGCATATTCCGAAGGTGAGCGAAAATTAATCTGCTGAGAAATCGATTCAACAGGGAATTGTCGTTCTAACAATTCTAAAAATAAAGAAGAAACACGAATTGTAGCGTTCGATTTACTGTATAATGAAGCAGTTACAGTTTGCGTTTTTAAAGCTAGGTGAATAATCTCAAAAACAAGATTTCTAAGCACATCATATTTAAAAGCATAATCAGAATTGATTTCATCAAACATTTTTAAATAAATCGTTTTTAAAGATTCTGCCAATTCAACAGAAACCGGAACAACAGGATTACCGCCTGGCTGGAACAACGGATATTCTTTTAAATTCCCAAACTGGCTAAAAAAAGCATCAGTAAAAATGCAGAAAAACCCAGTCTGGTTTTCATCGATATGTTCCCAACTATATGGAATTTGGGGATTAGCAAAGAATAAAGCCTGATTTTCTATCGAAACAACTTTATCAGCATAATGCACTTTATTTTTTCCAATAATTAAACTGATTTTATAAAAGTCTTTTCGCGTATAAGGCAAAGGATTACAAGTACTTCCAATGTAATCATCCAGCTTAAAAACATTAAAATGTCCGATCTCTTTTTTTAGATTTTCGGGCATTCCTTTTATTTTTACTGTATAAAAATCCTCTAAAGTTTCTGTTAGTTTCATTTTACAAAGTTACAAAAATCAAACATTATATAATTAGATAATTTGTCAATTAGAAAATACGATAATTCTGGATAATGTTTTAATTGTCACCCTGAGCGATCCCGAGGCTTTGGGAAGGACGCTCCAATTGGCATGTGGGCTTCGACTCCGATCCGCCCGACAAACCTATAAACATAAGAAACCCGACAGGTTTCTAAAATCTGTCGGGTTTGCTTTTTGAGATACTTTGCGTAGAAGCACTGCAGTGCGTCTCTACAGAATATTAGGATGTGTGAATTAATTCACAATTAATAATTTACAATTAACCATTATTAAGACACTACTTTATAAGTAGGATCGTCAATAACATTCACCTTAATAACGGCATCAGCATTTTTTAGCAATTGTCTGCAGTCGGCGCTTAAATGCTCCAACTCTACAGTTTTGTTGAGCTGATTGTATTTCTTAGTAATATTGTTCAAAGCTTCAATCGCCGACATATCTGAAACACGGCTTTCTTTAAAATCGATTATAATATGATTCGGATCATTCTGAATATCAAATTTCTCTAAAAAAGCAGTAGTAGAACCAAAGAATAACGGCCCAAAAATTTCGTAATGCTTTATTCCGTTTTCGTCAATATACTGTCTTGCGCGAATTCTTTTAGCACTTTCCCAAGCAAAAACCAAAGCCGAAATAATCACACCAATTAAAACCGCCAATGCCAAATTATGCAATACAATTGTAATTAAAGCCACTAGAATTCCAACAAAAATATCATGTTTGGGCATTTTATTAACAATCTTGAAACTTGCCCATTCAAAAGTAGTAATCGCCACCATCATCATAACTCCCACTAAAGCTGCCATTGGTAATTTTCCGATTACGGGAGCTCCAAAAAGTATAATCATTAAAATAGTCAAAGCGCCAATAATTCCCGCAAGTCTGGCTCTTGATCCAGCTCCAAGATTTACCAAAGTCTGCGCAATCATTGGGCAGCCGCCCATTCCGTAGAAAAAACCATTTAGAATATTCGAACTTCCCTGCGCTATACATTCTCTGTTGCTATTTCCTCGTGTCCCGGTAATTTCGTCGACTAAATTTAGCGTAAGCAAACCTTCCGTCAAACCAACCGCTGCAACAATTACCGAATACGGAAATATTACTTTTAAAGTTTCGAAAGAAAACGGAATATTCGGAATATGAAACGGAGGAAATCCGCCTTGAACCGAAGCGATATCTTCTACAGTTTTGGTTTCGATATTAAAAATAATTACGATTGCAAAAACGACCATAATGGCCACTAAAGATGCTGGAACTGCTTTTGTAATCTTCGGAAAAACCAAAACAATCGTAATTGTCAAAGCAACCAGACCTAACATAATATATAAAGGAGTTCCCTGAAGCCAAGCAACCTGACCATTAACAACCGTTTTAAACTGCTCCAACTGCGACATAAATATCACAACAGCCAAACCATTTACAAAACCAAACATAACGGGCTGTGGAACTAATCGAATAAATTTTCCTAGTTTAAAAAGTCCGATGCAGATCTGGACAACACCGCCGAGGGCAACGGCGGCAAAAACATATTCTATTCCGTGCGACTTCATCAAGGCAATCAAAACAATTACTGTTGCTCCTGCTCCGCCCGAAATCATTCCTGGTCGTCCTCCAAAAATAGCCGTCACCAATCCGGCAATAAAAGCAGCGTATAAACCAACCAATGGCGGAAATCCAGCCAAAATAGCAAACGACAATGATTCTGGAATCATAGTCATGGCAACAGTCAAACCTGCTAAAATTTCGTTTTTATAATTGACTTTCTGGCTAAAATCGAAGAGTTGGAACGTTTTTTTCATGGGCACAAAATTAGGGAATTGAAGAATTAAAAGAGTCTATTTTAGAGATTAAAAAAGCAAGTAATAATAAATCAGAATCCCATCTAAAATATCAAAAAATTAAACAATTCTTAAAAAATAAACTTCCTACATTATCTCTCTTTAAAAACAAACCAACACAAAACACTAAAAAACAAGTGATTAACAAAAAAACCGTATAATTACGTATTAAACTCTAATTAATTACCTTTAATTTTGTTTAACTCTTTAACTTATTATAGTCTATTTTTTTAAAATTATCAAACCTTAAACATTTACAAACTAAATGAAAAATACAACGATATTAATAATGTATCAAAATCTTATAATGATAATTAACACAATTTGCAAAACGATAATAGTTGCTACATTTTTATTCAATTGTAAAAGTTTGTATTCACAATCAATTCTAAATTTAAGATGCCCATTTTATGAAAGTTTTGAAATTGACACAACATTTAAAGAAGTAAATTCTTGGAGATTTTTACCAATCAAAAAGGACAGCCTATTCCTTTATGAAGAAATAATTATTACAAAATCATCTAAGGATATTACACGTAAAAAATTTGATAAAATAATGAGGAAAAAACAAACAAAATATAATAATGACATGGGAATGTATTTTTATGAGTCATTAAATACAGGAAATTCAAATCACAATATTTTTTTTGACTGCATTTTTTTTTATTCCCTTTCATCACGTATCGACATGATATACAGTCGAAATTTGTACAGCAATATTTGGAAGAAAGAAAATCCTTTTTATTCCATTGAATATCATGTAACAATTCCGCGAAACTCATTTAATAAAAAATGGAATCTTAGTGAAAAACATTTTCTTGAAAAATATAAGGATATAAAATTAATGTCTAACAAATGTACATCCTATTAACTAATTTATTATTAAATATTATAACGAAAAACTTTTCAAACAAAACAAAAACAACTATGGAAAAAACAGAACTAAAGCTTCTTAATAACAAAAAGCTAATTACTGAAATTGAAACAGACATTTCAAAAGGAACGCAAAGCATAAAGACATTTATAATTAACGATTCCGGAGAAGTTGACCCTGATAGCGCAACAATAACTTGCATCTGTAATGGAATGTCAGTAACGAGAATATGTTCAAGAGATGGCTATTGCGATTGCACATCGGGTTCTCCAAGAGTCGTTTGCGTATAGAAAATTGCATCCTTTCAATTATTACAATTAACAAGTTCATCAAAAATATTAATTTAAATTATACAAAATGAAAAATAAAACAGAAGACAGTCCAATTGTAAATTTAGATGAAGTTAATAATGAATCTTCTTCAACAGAAGGAGCACAATGTAGCTTTGCAGGGAGTTGGTATAATGATGGTGAAACTACCTGCATAAATGGCAGGGACCATAGATGTAGAGATGGAAGATGGACTGCTCTAGGAACCAGTGAATATTGCAGGAAAAAAGAAGAAATTTTTGAATTCAGGAACTTCTCTAACGAAGAACTCCTAACCCCTAATAATTGTTCTGGAAATGCTTGTGGAAACTACAGTATACGTCCAAATTATAACCCTGGACAGAATACTATTAGATCTTTAACAATTAGAAACAATAGTAATCGTTCTATTAATTTTTCAATTACCTGGGGAGATTTTCTAGGTAGCTGTGGAGTTTCAAGTTCTGATGTAATCTTTCCAAATGAAACATTTGAAATGTTTGCTCCCCATCAATATATATTGGGATATTGCAACATACGAGCAAATTTTCAATAAATATTATTTAAAATAAACTTTATTTAGCGCAAAACTTCTAAAGATTTTGCGCTTTTTTATATTCTTAAGCTTAGATTTTGTAGATTGTCTTTGATTTAAACTTATTAGAAATCACAAACCGAAGCCTACATGCAATTAAACTTGCAGATATCAACTTCAAAAGACAAAACATTAGAATATTACACAAAATACTTACAAAAATCAGAAATATATTAGCGTATTTACACCTGTTTTTACAAATGCAAAACTATTCCAATCGCACGCAGGCATAACCTAAATCGCATACATGATTCACAATAGTATCATATTGCAAATCAACACCTTCAATTCTTAAAATTTTATCACAATCTTCCAAATCAAAATTAATTTTATAATCTGGAAACTGATTTTTTATAGAGGCTAGGATATAATCTCGATCAGATTCTTTCTGGACATTTGTTTTAAAAATTTCCACAACCCCATCAGTATCTTTTAATTCTTTAAACTGGTACATTTTATTTTTATTAAAAAGATTTATAGAAACTCAGATCAAAAATAATGGAGAAGCCTTTATTTTAACAGCAATTTTATACCAATGGCGTATGATTTATACGAATGGCGTTGGTATAAATTATTCCTGATAAATGCTTACAAACTATACGATTATATTATTTTTGCCGCTATGACAATTGCAAAAATCTACCAAAATTTTTTTCTACGAAACTTAATCGTAAATACACTTGTTTATTTGGTCATTCTGGCCTGCATTTACGACGAAATAAGACTCAACGGACATAGCTGGTCTTATATTCTCAGCAAAATTGCCATGGGATATTTCCCTTGCATTGTCTGGATTACGGTTTTTAACATCTGCATCATCAATCCTTTTTTATTTCACAAAAGATTTAAAATCTTTTTTACGCTTCTTGCGGTCTATTGGACTGGTTTTTACTTTTTTATGAATTGGTTTTTTCCGCTTGTCGGATTAGGAAATTTAAAAGCGCTTCAGATTGTATCATTGATCATAAACGGCTGTTTCTTCTATTTTCTGCATATTGTGATTACCAAAAAAATGAGTCAGGCCGATAAAGACATTATGAATTTCAAATCGGAACTTTCGTTTTTAAAACAGCAATTGAATCCGCATTTTTTATTGAATGCCATGAATAATCTTTACGGAGAAGCATTAGCAGAACCAGAAAAAGTTCCAGACCGAATACTGAATCTTTCAGATTTGCTGCGCTATCAAATCGAAGCTTCTAAGAAAGATTTTGTCTTAATGCAGGAAGAAATTGCGTTTATTAAAAAGTATATTGAATATTATACCTTTAGAAACGAAAGACTGGCTGTAACGCAAAACATTGAAGGCGTGCATGATCAAATCGAGATTCCGCCTTTGTTTTTTCTGCCTTTGGTAGAAAATGCGGTGAAGTTTTCGGCCGAAACTGCAGAGCCCTTTATCAATCTGGATTTGAAAGTAGATTGCCGGAATGTATCTTTCACTTTAAAAAACAACTGTCTGGATACTGAATCAAGGCTTTCGAGCACGGGAATCGGAATTGAAAACCTAAAAAGACGTTTGGAAGTTTATGGTTTAAAACATACTTTAAGCTGCAAAAAAGACAAAAATATGTTTATCGTAAAATTAAATATATGGCACTTACCTACCGCTGTCTAATAGTTGATGACGAATCGCCGGCGCACAAAGCCTTGATTTCGCACATCTCCAAATTTGACGAACTGGAACATTCCGGAAGCGCTTTTAATGGTATGGAAGCCATAAAACTGCTCAACGAAAACCAATACGATATTATTTTTCTTGACATTAATATGCCTGTAATTTCAGGCGTAGAATTGATGGAACTGCAGCCCAAACGCCCAATTACGATTGTAACAACGGCTTATTCTGACTTTGCGCTTTCGGCCTACCAAAATGATGCGATTGATTATTTAATGAAACCCATTTCGTTTGATAAATTCTCAAAAGCTATAGAAAAAGCCAAAACCTACCATTCGGGAAATAATCTTAAAAAAGAAAACAACGACGACGAAAAAGTACTTTCGTACCGCTCTAACGGACAAGTAATTGAAACACCTCTTTCGGATATTTTATATATTGAAAGTTTGGGCAATTATATGAAATTATACAACTGCAAACTAAAATCTCCAATTGTCATTTACGGTTCGCTCGCGAGTATAAGTGCCGAAATTGATTGCGCGCACTTTCTACAAGTGCATCGATCTTATATTGTAAATACCAATAAAATTTCTGCTGTTACGACTAAAAACCTTACGATGTCAAATGGCGATATTATTCCTGTGGGAAGAAAGTATCAAATTTTATTGAACAATCTTCCAATTAGATAATTTGTCAATTTAGATAATTAGATAATTTTTGAAAAGCTCAACTTTTTTTTAGTTGGGCTTTTTTGTTTTTTATGGTTTTTTGTAGAATGCGTAAAAGTACTTGGTGTTGAGTTTTTATTTATTGGTATAATTGTTTGAAAATAAATTTGTTGGATTATGGATTTCCGTAAAACATTGAAATTATAAATTATCACATTTGCCTCAAAATAATTTTAACCAAAGCCTATAAACTAAAAAAAGAATTAACTATGAAAATTACTAAAAAAAGAATTATGAATATAGAAAACAGCATTGCAGTTATACGCAATGATGAAGAATTTCATATAGCTTTTAAAGGATTTAATGATAATCTTGCTAGAATACAAGAAATTGGTTTCTCACAAAATCCACAAATTGGTGAACAAATTTTACCTTTAGGTGTAGGTCCAATTAGTAGATTTAATGCAAATGGCAAGTTTTTAATTAAAAGAAATGAAGAAAAAGAAACTTACTACATTGAACGATTATGGAAATGGAAAGACTTCCAAGGAAATGAATATGAAAAATTCATCTACATTCCAAGACAAAGATACCCTCGCGAATTGATTCCTCCACCAAGTGAAGAATTATTAATTGATAGTTTAGGCGATAGTAATATAATAGTTTCTAGAGCCTTTGTTAAAAGGACTCAAAATTTTGAAATAATAAAACATACTATAAATTTATTTTTAGAATTATTCGGAGAATGCGACTTAATCAGAGAAGACTATCAGCCATTTGTATTTGAAAATATTACAAGGCTAAATTGGAGAATTTTACCACAAGGAAATTATCCGTGGAATGTTGTTAGAGACATTGTGCAAGATCGAATAGAGAGACAGCCTAGAGGCAACAGACCTGTCATTGCAAATCGATTAGAAAAAATCACTTCTCACAATCCTAATTTTGTAGCAGTTGGTCAAGGAGGATTTTCAGATTATATCGTTTTTGGATTTCCAAATAAGAATACTTTTATTTTAGAAAGTATAAGAAGTGGGAATGCTACTTATATTTTTGGAAATGATTGGGTAGAATTATCAAAACTGACCAAAGCCCAAATACTAAATAATCAACTACAAATTGATAGAGTGCTACATAGCCCAGCATGGGAAACTAGGATAAATAATATTCTACAATAACCAAAAATATTTCTTTATGAATGATTTAGAATTTTACAAATATATTTATGACAGAGAATTAAATAGGCGGTCAAAATTAGATGAATCGATTAATGTTGTTATTGGAACTATTTCTCTGTTAATTGGATTAATCTCTTATTTTTTTTCAAATGATAAGTTTAAATTAATTGAATGCGATGTATTCATCTGGGCTATTATTTCAGTTGCTGCTTGCTGTATTGGATTGAGTATAGTATATCTAATAAAATCATACAATAATTATCTAAAAGGGTTTGATTATCCAAATATTTCTTACTTGAAATCGGTTAGAGAATATCAGAAAATCGTAATTCCAAATTTTAATAATACTGTTAGTGACTCCGAGAAAATAAATTTTGAAGATGAGTTAATTGATAGACTAATTAGAATTACGGATGAGAATACCAAAATAAATGACAAGAGAGCATACGATTTATACATTTCAAAAACATTTATCATACTTACATTAATTTTTGCATTTATTATATCAATTATTTTAATAACCAAAAACACTCAATTATGTTAGACGAAGAAGAACCAAGAACCCAGCCAGCAGAAAGACCTTCTTTTCCAGAAGATCGTAGAGAAAAATCAGGTGATGAAACTCCATCTCCAAAAAATTAATTCCAAATTCAAAACAAAAAAGAGACTTTCTAACAAAAGTCTCTTTTCCATTTATATAATATCCTATAAAATCTATTTCTCCTTCAACAATTTCTCCAAATACTCCACTTTCTCCTTCTCTGCCTGAACCAAACGTTCATAAAGTTCTACTACTTTATCTAAAGGATTAAATGAACAAGTATTATTTTGACCAAATGCACCATTACTATTTGCAAAATTAGGTTCGTTAAAAGTATTAAAGTAATTGAATACTCCTTCATCACTAAAATTCTTAATAGTTTCTACAGAAACGCCTAAAGCTTCGGCAATTTTATTTAGTCTTTCGTCGTCAATGGTTTCGCTTCCTTCAAGAGTAGAAACATATTGCTGGCTCATGCCAAGGGCAATCGCTAGCGCTTCTTGTTTCATACCTCTAAACTCTCTAATTCGGCTGATATTTCTGCCAATATGTTTTGGTTTTGTTGCTGTGCTCATAATTCAAAGATATTTAAAATTCTTCAAAGTTTTTTATTTCGATACAATACCTTTCTATCCAACAAAAGTATCATTTTTCGCACAACTAAAAAAGCTTCACCACTTCGTTTTTGCACTAAATTCACTACAACACCAAAATCTCGCAACGCAAGCAATTATTGGGATTTCAAATTTCGGTAATGATTATTTTTATCTGTTTTAAAACCTACAACAATTGCCCTAATTCTTGATTTTGTGAATTATTTTCTTAAAAAAATATCAAACTAAGAAACTTTTCTTACTTAATTCTTTAAATTCGCGCCAACCAAACCACTAAGCTACTTACGAACCAATGAACATTTTTAATTTTTTTAGAAGATCAGATATAAAATGTCCGAGATGTCTTGGAAAAAGATTTGTTGATTGGGATGATATCCGCCGTTTAAACCGACAATTGAAATGGGTTCCTGCGCCATGCGCCTATTGCGATGCAACGGGAAGAGTTCCCAAAGAAATGCTTTCTAAAGTAGCCGTAGATTGCATGTACCTCACAATCGATTTACCAGAATCTGTAATAGAAAAAATAAAAGAAGGCGATCTTGAAACAATCGAAAAAGGAAAACAACGCGAACTTTTTGTAGATCATCTTATACAATACGCAGAGCATCATTACCATACTCAAAATCTCGATGCAGAAAACATTGCTAATTTGTACTTAGAATTCGAGGCAGAAAAAGCTCCTTTTGCTGTAACCAAAGAAGAATTAATAAAATATATTCAGGGTGTAATCGAACTCAAAAAAACGGTATTACAATAATCTTTGCACCACAACTACTCAAAATCTTTGACCGTTTACAAAAACAGGTAAAAATACCTATAGCCACCCTATTATTTTATTCTAATATTGTATCGAATAATTTTTAGTTAGACAGGTTTTCTAATAGAGAGCTTTTTAATTTTTTGTCACTTTTTTTTTGGAACAGAAAGTGGGATTTCAAATCGCTGGTACCGATTGGAAATTTCACTTTTTTTATTTACCTATTCAGCCGTTTATTTTACCGCAAAGTTCGCAAAGGATTACGCAAAGTTCGCTAAGTTTTTCTCTCGCAGATTTAGCAGATCTAAGAGATTTTATTTTATCTGTCTAATCTGCAAAATCTGCAAAATCTGCGCGAAGACTATGATGCCACAAAGCTTTGCGAACTTTGCGGTTTATTAAGTCTCGTATTAAAAATTCTTAGCGCTCTTTGCGGTAAAAAAAATTAACCGCAAAGAGCGCAAAGGGTCGCGCAAAGTTCGCTAAGTTTTTCTCTCGCAGATTTAGCAGATCTAAGAGATTTTGTTTTATCTGCCTAATCTGCAAAATCTGCGGGAAAACTATGCTACCACAAAGCTTTGCGAACTTTGCGGTTTTATTAAGTCTCGCATTAAAAATTCTTAGCGTACTTTGCGGTAAAAAAAATTAACCGCAAAGAGCGCAAAGGGTCACGCAAAGTTCGCTAAGTTTTTCTCTCGCAGATTAGCAGATCTAAGAGATTTTGTTTTACCTGCCTAATCTCCAAATCTGCGGGAAAATTATGCTGCCACAAAGCTTTGCGAACTTTGCGGTTTATTAAGTCTCGCATTAAAAATTCTTAGCGTACTTTGCGTTAAAAAAATTAACCGCAAAGAGCGCAAAGGGTCACGCAAAGTTCGCTAAGTTTTTCTCTCGCAGATTAGCAGATCTAAGAGATTTTGTTTTATCTGCCTAATCTGCAAAATCTGCGGGAAAATTATGCCGCCACAAAGCTTTGCGAACTTTGCGGTTTTTATTAAGTCTCGCATTAAAAATTCTTAGCGCTCTTTACGTTAAAAAAAAATTAACCGCAAAGAGCGCAAAGGGTCACGCAAGTTCGCTAAGTTTTTCTCTCGCAGATTTAGCAGATCTAAGAGATTTTGTTTTATCTGCCTAATCTGCAGAATCTGCGGGAAAACTATGTTGCCACAAAGCTTTGCGAACTTTACGGTTTTATTAAGTCTCGCATTAAAAATTCTTAGCGTACTTTGCGGTAAAAAACATCACTCTTAGAAACCTCTGTTGCTTTGTACCTCTGCACCTTTGCACCTAAGAAAAAAGCCTTATTTTTGCAATCTGTAAAAGCCACGAAATAAGTCCGCATGACTAGAGAACATTATATTCCGTTTAATAAAGAATTTTTACTGGAACAGCAAATTGCTGCTTTTGCTGAAAATCCGCAAAAGGTCGATGATTTTAAGAAGCTGTTCGAAATTATCGAACACTATTATCATTACGAATCTTTTAATCTTAACCGAAATCTAAAACAGCATTATGCACTCTACGATCCAGATTTAAGCGAAAAGGAACGCGAACAGTTCATCAATAAAAGCAGTTTTCCCGTTTTTAAAGAAACCCTCTTAAAAGTTCTCGAACGCGGCAATTACTACAGAATTAATCAGGAAGCTTTAAACGACGCCTTTCATGAATCTGATTTGATCGGACTGAATCTTTCTATCGATTTTAATGCTTTTAAAGATTTCGAACTTTATGCGCGTGGGCATCACAAGGCAAAAGAAAAAGTCAAAAAATACTTTTTCTGGACCAAAGAAGTCGAAATTGAATATTATGACCGAGTGCTGATTTACCTCAATTACAGCGAAGCAGATTATTTCAAGAAAAAGAAGGTCAAATTAGGCAAAATGCCAATCGATCCAGGGTCTATTGCATTGAAAATCTTTAAACGTGTTCCTAAAAATGATCTTGAAACCATTTTCCCGAATGCCATTCCGAAAATGTCTCTTAAGGACAAATTACTGCTTTGGGTTCCAGGTGTTTTTGGTGGACTTTCGTTATTAAGCGCCAAGGTAATTCCTGCTTTGATTAACATGTATGATGCTTATCAGACTGGCGAAACCATCGATTTGTTAAACAGTAAAACCTCTTTAAATCAAGGTTTAATTGCTCTTGGGATTTTAGGAGCCTATTGTTTCCGTCAATACAACAACTTCATAAATAAGAAAATCAGGTATTCTAAAACACTTTCTGACAGTTTGTATTTCAAAAATGTCGGGAACAATAGCGGTGCGTTTTATTCTTTATTAAATTCTTCGGAAGAAGAAGCTTTAAAAGAAACGATTCTGGCTTATACATTTTTACACGAAAGCGAAGATTCTTTAACAGCCGAAGAACTAGACCATCAAATTGAATCTTGGTTTAAAACCAAACTAAATACTGATTTGGATTTTGACGTAAACGACGCTTTATTAAAATTAAAAAGCATCGGTTTAGGAATAGAAAATAATGGAAAATGGAATGTGATTCCGATTAATGAAGCGCTTATTGCAATTGATGAACTTTGGGATAATGTTTTTCAGTACAACCAGAAAGTTGATTCTCAAACAACCTAAAAGAAATTTCATTAGATTTACGCATCTAACCTTAAAACCACAAAAATGAGAACATTAGACCAATGGTTTGCAGAATATGCCGTAAGTCATCAGAACCCAACCAACAAAGCGATACATTACATTTGCGTACCTGCCATTTTCTTTTCTATCGTAGGTTTACTTATGAGTATCCCGAGTACGATTATCGCAAATACTTTACAATTAAATGCGCCAATTATTGAAAACTGGGCTTTTGTGGTTCTGCTTCTTGTTCTGGTTTTCTATATCAGATTATCGATTTCTATGGCGTTAAAAATCGCTGTATTCTCTGGAATCTGTTTGGTTATCAATTATTATATCGGGCAAATTGTTCCGTTGTGGGCATTCTCAATAGGTGTTTTTGTTATTGCTTGGATTGGGCAATTTTACGGACATAATATTGAAGGCAAAAAGCCTTCTTTCTTAAAAGATCTTCAGTTTTTATTAATTGGCCCTGCTTGGGTTGTTGAGAATTTGTTTTCTAGGAAATAGAGATTTTTGGGAACTGACAAATTAGAACTAGGAGCAAACATTAGAAATTTAGATAGAAGGACAAAATAAAATTTGTCCTTCTTTATGAATAAAATATACTTTGAATATTTTTCTATATTAGCTGAATAAACTAAACTGAAAAATGAGAAAATTCTTCATAGTAATTACTTGCGTAATTTTACTTTCTTCATGTAAACAAACAGATAATAAAAGCGTTCAAAACAAAGAGACAACAAAGAAAGACAGCACCAAAGTCGAAAGTTCTACACAAACTGCACAATCAAATTCTGATTTATTAGAGCAATTTTCTAAAAACAAAAATGAAATTGTTCTAAAATTAAAAACATTATCCAATAAAGAAGCTGGAAACGCACTATACGAAAAGTATATTGAAGAAAACAATACTTTGTTGGGACAGATAGCCGAAAAAGAATCTGGAATATTGGATAAATTTTACAATGAAGATGAAGCTGATAAAAAAGCTGTAAAGCTTTTAGGTGAAAAACTTAATAAGCATCAATTAGAGTTTTGGGAAATTGGAGAAGGATATGTCGAAATAGAGCCTGTACATGATTTTTATTATAGAATTTTCAAAGATTACGTAACGAGCGATTACAAAGAGTATCTGTACTTGAAAAGTGAAGAAAACAAAACGCTTTATTCCGCAGATGCTGGACTTGTTATTTCATTTAAAGATCTAGGCGACAGAGTAATTTCTTGGGAAAATTTCACGACCAAATATCCTGATTCAAAATTAATTTCATCTGTAAAAGACGAATACAAAAATTACCAAATGGATTATTTAGTTGGTCAAGACAATACTCCAACTGCCGAAAGAGCGACAGATGAAAAATATATTTATCCAGAAAACATTCAAGAATTTAACCGATTCATGAAAAAATATCCCAAAAGCCCAACTGTACCCCTAATTAATTTATTTATGGAGAACTTTAAGAGCGAGAGTATTTTCGATTTATTAAGAGCTGAACAAGATAAACTATAGATCTGAACCAGAAACACATTTAACAACCAATAATCTAAATATGGAAAATAAAAACCAACCTATTACATTCGTCTTTTGGATAGTAGCCATCATTTTAGGCGTAACTTTATATAAGCAATTTGATTTTAAGAGTTTAAAATTTGAGAATCCAGCAATGGCAGTTATTTACGGTATTGTCTTTCTGTTTTCGGTTTATTATATCATTAGAAATTCTAAAAAAAAGGCTAAGTAATTGTGTGTTTGTGGGAAAACTGCAGGAATATAATAATTTAAAAAGCGCATTCTTTTAATAATCAAAAGAATGCGCTTTTATAGTGACCCCGGAGGGGTTCGAACCCCCAACCCTCAGAGCCGAAATCTGATATTCTATCCAGTTGAACTACGAGGTCATTTTATTTCTGATTTCAGATTATAGATTTTAGATTTTAGATTGCTGATTGGAATCTAAAATCTACAGTCTAAAATCTAAAATTATATTTACGAAAGTAATTTTTTCACAATTGTAGAAATGGTTTTTCCTTCAGCAGTTCCGCCTAATTGAGCAGATGCTAATCCCATTACTTTTCCCATTGAAGCAATTCCAGAAGCTCCTGTTTCAGCAATGATTTTTGCCACTACAGCTTCTACTTCTTCTTCACTTAATTGCGCTGGTAAAAACTTCTCGATTACAGCAACTTGAGCCAATTCTGGTTCAGCTAAATCTGGACGATTTTGCTCTGTAAAGATTCTTGCGCTTTCTTTACGAGTTTTAACCAATCTTTGAAGTAATTTAATCTCTTCATCTTCAGATAAATCTTCTTTAGATCCTGAAGCTGTTGAAGCCAATAATAATTCAGATTTAACAGCTCTTAAAGCTTCTAAAGCTACCGTATCTTTTGCTTTCATGGCCGTTTTGATTTCGTCCATGATTTGTGTTTGTAAACTCATGTTTATATTTTATTAGAATAAGCTAACGCTTATTAATTGATGTATTAATTTGACCCTTCGACTTCGCTCAGGGTGAAAATAAGATTCACTTTAAAAACCTATTTAGGAAGTCAAATTTTGAAATTCTGTGCGAAGATAAAAAAAATAACCCGAAAATTAAATCCAATTTTCGGGTTACCCTATATTATGATTCTAAAAATTAATCTACGTTATCGTGCAAAAATGAATTGTTTGAACGTAATTGCAAATCGTTATTACTGTCTGTTCCAACAGAGATTCTAGAATTTGTATTATTAGACTGAGAATTAGATAAATCTATTCCTAATCTTTTATAAGCAGGCTCTTTTTCCAACTCATCAATTCTAGAAACATTGTTATGGAATTTATAGTTAAATTCTTTTAGTTTCTTTCTTCTTTCTTCTGCTCTTAAACGCAATGTTTCTTCAATAGTCAATTCTAAAGGAGAAACTTCAGAAGTTGTTGTAATATCTGGTTGACTTGCAAAATCTGGTCTTGCTTTCAACGTGATGTTTAATTCCTCTGGAATTGTAGGCTCAACTACTTTTTCAACTGGTTTAGAAGCCAATAAATCATTTTCAACTTCCATATATTCTTCTAGAGAATATTTAATAATTCCGTTGTCTGAAACTTCAGTTACAGGAACAAATTGTACTGGATCGTTTACTTTAATGTCACGAGTTTCATTTGTCAATTCAAACAAAACTCTGTTATCCTCAACAACTGGCTCTCTTTTTACAGGCTCTTGCTTAAACAAAGGAAGATCAAAAGAAAAAGTTGTTTGTTCTTCTCTTTCAAAAACTCTTTGCTGCTGCACTGGCTGTTGTTGTACTTGCTGAACAACTGGCGCTTCTGCAGATGAAATTGTAAAATCGATATCTGTAATTGGAGAAACGATTTCGAAAGTCACATCTAGATTTTTGATAAACTCAGACATTACCACTAACTCTTCCTGATTGATAGCTGGAGCAACAGCCTGTGCAGTTGGAGTAAAAGTTTCATCATCGTCAATTAAATCAAAAACAACTTTATCTTCTACTTTTGCTGTCGGTGTATCAACAGTTAAATCGAAAGATGCAAGCGGTTTATTCGTTAAATTATGAACACTTCTTTGCTCATCTTCTAACGTATGAATGATTTTCTTTGGTTCTGTATTTACAATTTCATTTTGTTGTTCTACATCAAATCCTGTAGCGATAATAGTTACAGCAATGGCTTCACCAAGAGTTTCGTCTTCACCAACTCCCATGATAATATTGGCATTGTAACCCGCTTCAGCTTGAATGTGGTCGTTGATTTCTCCAATTTCGTCAAGAGTAATCTCGTTAGTTCCAGAAACGATAAGCAACAATACGTTTTTGGCACCCGTAATTTTATTGTCATTTAACAACGGAGAATCTAACGCTGAAACAATAGCATCTTTCGCTCTGTTGTCGCCTTCAGCCACAGAAGATCCCATGATCGCAGTACCACTGTTAGCCAAAACAGTTTTCGCGTCACGTAAATCGATATTTTGAGTATAGTGGTGCGTAATTACTTCAGCAATACCTCTAGAGGCTGTTGCCAAAACTTCATCCGCTTTAGAGAATCCTGCTTTAAAACCAAGATTTCCATATACTTCTCTTAATTTATTATTGTTGATTACAATTAAAGAATCTACTTGCTTACGCAATTTCTCAATTCCAATAATTGCCTGCTCCTGACGCACTTTCCCTTCAAACTGAAAAGGAATTGTCACAATACCAACTGTTAATATTTCTCTTTCTTTTGCTAATTGAGCAATCACGGGAGCTGCACCAGTTCCAGTTCCTCCACCCATACCAGCAGTGATAAATACCATCTTAGTATTTTTATCCAACATTTTTTCAATATCCGAAATACTTTCGATAGCCGACTGCTGTCCAACGTCTGGGTTTGCTCCTGCTCCTAACCCTTCAGTCAAATTAACTCCTAACTGAATCTTATTGGGTACTGAACTATTTTGAAGCGCTTGCGAATCGGTATTACAAACGATAAAATCTACGCCTTTAATACCTTGTTTGAACATGTGGTTAATTGCGTTACTTCCGCCCCCACCTACACCTATTACTTTGATTACATTTGATTGATTTTTTGGTAAATCAAATGAAATACTTCCAAATTCTGAGTTGCTCATCATCTTTTTGGTTTTTTGAAATTCTTATTAAGTACATTTTTTACTTCTTGACTTGGGGCAAGAAATAATCCTTCTCTTTTTATTATTCTGCGTTGTCTAAAAATTCTTTGATTTTATCGACATATCGATCAAAAAATGATCTTCTTATTTTGGTTTCAGTAGATTCATTTTTAGGCACCTTTTGACTTACGGTTTCTCTAGGCTCTTCAATGGTTTCTACTTTCTCAACGTAGTTTTCTTCAACTTCGTATCGCTGTACTGGAGGAGCAGTTCTGTAAACAACTTTTGGCTGTTCTTTAACCAGTTCCATTCTAACAGCACTTTGCGAACTGTTTTCTATACTGTTCATTACTAATCCTACTGCCGTTGCAAATAATGGGCTAGAGATTTCTTCACTAGAGTTTCCTGCCAAATGCTCGTTCGGATAACCAATTCTAGTATCCATTCCTGTAATGTATTCTACCAGCTGTTTGATATGCTTTAATTGTGCACCTCCACCTGTTAATACAATTCCAGCGATTAATTTTTTACGAGGATCTTCATGTCCATAAGCTTTAATCTCTGCAAAAACCTGTTCTACAATTTCCACAACTCTTGCATGGATGATTTTAGATAAGTTTTTAAGCGAAATCTCTTTTGGTTCTCTTCCTCTTAAACCTGGGATAGAAACGATCTCATTGTCTTTATTTTCTCCTGGCCAAGCAGATCCGAATTTTATTTTTAAAAGCTCAGCTTGTTTTTCAATAATTGAACAGCCTTCTTTGATATCATCTGTAATTACATTTCCTCCAAAAGGGATTACTGCAGTATGACGAATGATGCCATCTTTGAAAATAGCCAAATCTGTTGTTCCGCCCCCGATATCGATAAGCGCAACACCAGCTTCTTTTTCTTCTTGGCTTAAAACAGCATCAGCTGAAGCTAATGGTTCTAATGTCAATCCAGATAATTCAATTCCTGAACTCTGGATACATCTTCCAACGTTTCTGATTGAAGAAGCCTGACCAACTACAACGTGAAAACTAGATTCTAATCTTCCACCATACATTCCGATTGGTTCTTTTATTTCAGATTGCCCATCGATTTTGAATTCTTGCGGTAAAACGTGAATAATTTCTTCTCCCGGTAACATCGCCAGTTTATTCACCTGATCGATTAGGAGCTGAATATCTTTTTCGCCAATTACTTCTTCTGGATTGTTTCTGCTGATGTAATCGGTATGTTGGATACTTCTGATGTGCTGTCCGGCAATACCCACAACCACATCTTTTATTTTATATCCTGAATTATTTTCTGCTTCGAGAATCGCTTGCTGTATCGATTGTATCGTCTGCGTAATGTTGTTTACTACTCCTCTGGCAACACCCAAGCTTTTGGATTTGCCAATGCCCAAAATCTCCAACTTACCATATTCATTTTTTTTGCCAATCATGGCAACGATTTTGGTTGTTCCAATATCTAGACCTACTGCAATGTTATCTTTTTCCATTTTCTATTATTTAGTGCAAACTACTTGTTCCGTAAACCTAAGGTCAATTTTTTTGTATTTGTATAACGAACTATCTAAAACTGCTTTTTGAAAGAAGGCTTTATAGTTTCTAAATTTCTTATCAACATTCATCGTTCTGCCAAAATCTATGAAGTAATCATAGTTACGATTAAACATTTTTAAGCTTCCATTCGGCATAATCTCTATAGCAATGATGTTTTTTTTCAAAAACGCATCGTCATAAATTGTGCGAAATAAAGCTGCTAAATCTTCGTTATTTTTTTCATTTATTGCCCCTGAAACAAGAGGAACTCGCGCAGTGAAATTGTCCGACAAGGGCATTTTATTACCCTCATAGTCAATATAAAAAGAAGCGCCGCCATCATAAACTCTTGCTATGGGCGTCTTCTGTTTTACTACTGCTTTTAGAACTCCATCAATACTTACAAAAACATTTGACTTCTCAATCATGTCTTGCGTATCGAGGGTTTTCTCTATCTTATTCAAATCTAGTTCATCTTTTCTAATACTGGAAGCGTCTCTTTTATTTTCTATCAACAATTTATTAACCGTTTCTGGCTTCACAAAAAGCGTATTTTCTCCTACAAAAACGACCATCGATTTTTTCAATTTTCTATCGCCATTTCGATGCTGTGCGAAGGAATATAAAAACAAAACCAGTCCGAAAATAAGTACTAATCTTATATTTGTCCAATTAAATATTTTCATTTAAAATCTTTTTAATTGAAGGAACCATTTCTCCCAGATCACCAGCTCCAATTGTTACAATAATAGGTGAATCACTGGCTTTGATTTCACCTAATAAATCTTCTTTTGCAACAATTTTTTTGTTCGAATTTGTCATTTTACACAAAAGCCACTCAGAAGTCACTCCTTCCATCGGAAGCTCTCTAGCAGGGTAAATATCCATCAGAAACACTTCATCAAACTGCGATAAGCTTTCTGCAAATCCGTCAACAAAATCTCTTGTTCTGCTGAATAAATGCGGTTGGAAAATTGCCAAAACTTTGCGTCCTGGATACAATTCTCTAACTGCCTGATGAACAGCATTTATTTCTGTCGGATGATGCGCATAATCATCAATATATACTAAATTTTCGCTCTTAATCTGATACGAAAAACGTCTTCTAATTCCGTTGAATGAAGCAATGGCTTTTGCAATAGAATCGGTCGGGGTGCCGTAAGTTTTAGCCATCGCAATAGCCATCAATCCATTCATTAAATTGTGTTTTCCAGGCAGTCCGAAACGTAAATCCTTCATGATTTCTGACGGCGTTTGCACGTCAAAAACATAAGCCCCATCTTCAATACGAACATTATAAGCCTTATATACAGCATCTTCATTTATAGCACATTGAACACCGTCTAAAGGCAATTCTTTGGTTATAAAGAGATTATTTTTATCTTCAACTTTGGCGGCAAATTCTCTAAACGAAGCCTGAATAGCATCGCTAGTTCCATAGATATCCAAATGATCAGCATCCATAGAAGTAACACAAGCAATATTGGGATGCAAATGCAGGAATGATCTATCAAATTCATCTGCTTCTACAACTGTCACAGTTTTTCCGCTTCCTATTAGATTTGAATTATAGTTTTCTACAATTCCTCCAATAAAAGCTGTTACATCTGCACCGCTTTGAAATAAAATATGCCCAAGAATACTTGATGTTGTTGTTTTTCCGTGTGTTCCCGCAACTGCAAAGCAGAAAGTATCTTTAGTAATGATTCCTAAAACTTCAGCACGTTTTTTAACCTCGTAATTTCTTTCAATAAAATAATTCCACTCAGAATGTGTTTTTGGAACAGCTGGCGTATAAATCACCAATGTGTTCTCTACATAATAATCTTTTGGAATTAAGTTTATATCATCTTCAAAATGAATATCAATACCACTTTCAATCAATTCATTAGTCAGCATAGAAGGTGTTTTATCGTAGCCTGAAACTTTCTTTCCAATAAACTTGAAATAACGAGCCAGGGCACTCATTCCGATACCGCCGATACCAATAAAATAAACGTTTTGTATTTGATTTAAATTCATTTTTATTTGCTTTAAGCATTAAGCTATAGGCTTTAAGCCCTCGCCTATATTTTACTTTTTAATTAACTTCACAATCTCCGCTACAATATCTTGTGTAGCTTTTGGTTTGGCCAGTTTTTTAATATTATCACTTAGCTGTTTTTGTTTTCCGTGATCTTTCAGCAGCGCTTCAAAAACAATGCTAAACTGGCTGTCAAGCTCAGATTCTTTCAACAAAATCGCACCTTTTGCATCTACAATCGCCTGCGCATTTTTAGTTTGGTGATCCTCAGCTACATTAGGTGACGGAATAAAAATCACTGGTTTTCCAACAATGCATAATTCTGACACCGACGAAGCGCCTGCACGTGAAATTATGACATCTGATGCTGCGTAAACGAAATCCATTCTTTCAATAAAATCAACCACTTTTACACTTGGCTGATTGTATTTTTTATATTCTTCAAAATATAATTTCCCGCATTGCCAGATTACCTGTACATCTCGAGAAAGAAAATTTTGCAATTCTTTTTCGATTAACTGATTAATTCTTCTTGCCCCTAAACTTCCACCTAAAACCAGCAATGTTTTCTTATTCGGATCTAAACCATAAAAAGCGATTGCTTCGTCACGTTTGCTTTCGATATCAATTAAATCCTGACGAACTGGATTTCCAGTTAAAACAATTTTCTCTTTTGGGAAAAAACGCTCCAAATTTTGATACGCTACACAAATTGCATTTGCTTTTTTGCTCAACAATTTGTTTGTAATTCCCGGATAAGAATTTTGCTCTTGAACAACCGTTGGTATTCCTGCCGAACCTGCCGCTTGCAATAAAGGTCCGCTGGCGAAACCTCCCGTACCAATTACTACATTTGGCTTGAACTTTTTAATTATTCTTTTTGACTCCAATAAACTGCTTGCCAATTTTAGCGGAAACATTAAGTTTTGTAAAGTCAATTTTCGTTGTAATCCTGCGATCCACAGACCTTTTATTTCGTAACCTGCCTGAGGCACCTTTTGCATTTCCATTTTATCTTTGGCACCTACAAAAAGAAATTCTGCATCAGGAAATTGTAATTTTAATTCATTTGCAATCGCAATTGCAGGATAGATATGCCCTCCTGTTCCTCCTCCGCTAAGTATGAATTTATACTTTGTCATCTTTCTAAAAATTACAACTTTTTAAAAACTTTTTATATTCTAATCTTATTTGTTTAAAACCGCATTCATCGGATTTCTTGAATTATCTTCAATGGAATACAAAGCTTCTTCTTCGTAAATCTCTTCTTTTTCATCAACTGGCAAATCATCTTCTGCCAATTCTTTATCTATTAATCTTTGAAGCGCTTCTTTTCTTCTTGCTTTTTCTTCTTGTTCTTCAGCAATTTCTTCTTCTTTTTTGGTTACGCTAATGATAATTCCGAGAGAGAAACAAGTCATCCAAATTGAACTACCTCCAGAACTTATTAGCGGAAGCGTCTGCCCTGTTACCGGCAATAATTCTACTGCAACCGCCATATTAATCATCGCCTGAAATATCATCGGAAATCCGAGACCGACGACGACTAGTTTTCCAAATAACGTATTGGCTTTATGCGAAGCGATAACAAATCGGAACAACAATAACAAGTAAAGAACCAATATTGCAACTCCGCCAACTAAACCGTATTCTTCTACTACAATTGCATAAATAAAATCTGAAGATGATTGTGGCAAGAAATTTTTCTGAACACTTTTCCCTGGCCCTAATCCGCCTAATCTTCCTGATGCAATTGCAATTTTTGCCTTTTCAATCTGATAATCATCTTCATCTGGCTTATCTGTTGTAAAGTTCATAATACGACTTTCCCACGTTGAAACCCTGCTGAAGAATCTTGAATCTGGAAATGCTTTTGCTACCAAAAGGAAAAAAGCCAACATTGCAATTCCCGATCCGATGATAAAAGCAATATATTTTAAAGGATATTTACCAATGAACGTAAGCATCATTACCATTGAAAATATCAACGCTGTGGTTGAAAAATTGGCTGGTAATATTAATGCCAAAGTGATAAATACAGGAATCCAAAGCTGAATAAACGAGGTTTGGAACGGCTCATTTTCTTCTTTGGTTTTCGACAAATAACGTGCAACGTAAATAAACAATACGCTTGCCGCTAAAGTCGAAGTCTGAAACGTAATTCCAATGAACGGCACCTGAATCCAACGGCTTGCATTTGCTCCCGCAATTACTGTCCCTTTCAACAAAGTGTACAGTAATAATAACCAAACCACTGGAAGCGCAATTTTTGAAATTGCTCTGAAATAATGATACGGCACTTTATGAACCCAATAAATAATCAAGAAACCGATACAAACGTGAGCTAAATGTTTTATCAAATACCCCAATGTATTTCCTGTTCCATGACCTATATAGGCTAAATTACTACTCGCACTAAAAACAGGCATAAACGAAAACAACGCCAATAGGGCCACGAATGACCATATTACTCTATCTCCTTTTAGTTTATTTACCAGTTCCTTCATTGTAGATTTCTGATTTTAGATTTTAGATTATTTTCCAAAATCTTCGATTTTATTTGTTGATTCTTTTATTTACTGTTTTTAAACTGCTGACAAAAATGGCTGTTAATTCATTTGCTTCCTTTAGCATTGTCTCCAATTCTTCTTTTGCAATCCACATTTTTTCTTTAATAATCTCCAACCAAAACAAAGTTTCATCTGCTTCTTCTAAGACTATATTCATTTTAGCAATAAATTCTCTATCGCTTCTGGCTCGACAAACTGCTCTATAATTTGCTCCAACAGATGTCCCACTTCTTACTATTTGATTAGTTATTGATCTAATCACATTTGTACTTGGCATTTTTTCAGCCAATTCAATTATCATTAAAGAGAACTTTTTGGTCCTCATTTTCATTTCATCTGTCGTTATAATCAAAAAGAACTTATTTTAATTCAAAGATTAGGAACAATCTAAAATCTGAACTCTAAAATCTAAAATTATAAATTGTGTACCGCTTGTTTGAATTGTTTTCCACGGTCTTCGTAGTTTTCGAATAAATCGAAACTTGCGCAGGCTGGAGACAATAAAACAACATCGCCTTTTTCTGTTAATCTTTGAGCCGTTTTTACGGCATCGTTCATATTGTTTACTTCAACCATAATATCAACAACGTTTCCAAAAGCATCGATAATTTTGCGGTTATCGATTCCAAGACAAATAATAGCTTTTACTTTTTCACGCACTAATGACATTAATTCGTTGTAGTCATTTCCTTTATCAACACCTCCAACAATCCATACTGTTGGCGCATTCATACTATCCAAAGCAAAGAAAGTAGCATTTACGTTTGTTGCTTTTGAATCGTTGATATATTGAACGTTCTGTATTTTTAATACTTTTTCTAAACGGTGCTCAACACCTTGGAAATTAGATAGACTTTCACGAATCGTTGCATTTCTAATTTGCATCAATTTAGCTACAGAGCTTGCTGCCATGGCGTTTTTCATATTATGTTTTCCTTCTAACGCAATGTGTTCTGTATCCATTGTAAACTCTTCTTGGTTGATCTTTATTTCCATTTTGTTGTTATTTATAGAAGCCCCTTCATCAAATTTTTTCGTCAATGAAAAAGGAATTAATTTTGCTTTTGTTTTGTTCTTTTTTAACCATTCTGTACTTGCTTCATCATCTGCATCGTAAATGAGATAATCGTTTTCAGTCTGGTTCATCGTTATTCGGAACTTCGAATTGATATAATTTTCATATTTATACTCATATCGATCTAAATGGTCTGGACTAATATTGGTTATTATCGCAATATCGGGTCTGTAATTTATTATTCCGTCTAACTGAAAACTGCTTAATTCAAGAACGTATGCGTCATATTTGTTTTCTGCAACCTGCCACGCGAAACTTTTTCCAATATTTCCGCCCAATCCTACATTCAATCCTGCATATTTAAGCAAGTGATGCGTGAGCATTGTGGTGGTCGTTTTACCATTACTTCCCGTAATCCCGATGGTCATTGCTTCTGTGTAAGGTATTGCAAATTCGATTTCCGAAATCACCTTTACTCCCGCTGCAACCAGCTTTTTTACTATCGGAGATTTATCTGGAATTCCTGGGCTTTTCATCACCACATCTGCATTTAGAATTAAATCTTCTGTATGCTGTTCCTCTTCCCAGGCTATTTTATTAATGATAAGAACTTCTTTATAACTCTCTTTTATTTTTCCAAAATCGGATACAAAAACATCATATCCTTGTTTCTTACCGAGGATCGCGGTTCCTACTCCGCTTTCTCCTCCTCCAAGTACTACTAGCCTCATCTATCTTAATTTTAAAGTAATGATTGATAAAATGGCTAACATTACGGCAACAATCCAAAAACGGGTTACGATTTTACTTTCGTGATATCCCTTTTTCTGATAATGATGATGAAGCGGAGACATCAGGAAAATTCTTCGTCCTTCGCCAAAACGCTTCTTCGTATATTTAAAATAAGTTACCTGAATAATTACTGAAGCACTTTCTGCCAAGAAAATTCCACAGAATAAAACAATCAATATTTCTTTACGAACTGCAATTGCCAAGACTGCGATGATTCCCCCAATAGTTAAACTTCCTGTATCTCCCATAAAAACCGATGCTGGGAATGAGTTGTACCAAAGAAATCCAATCAATGCTCCTACAAAGGCCGATATAAAGACTGTCATTTCTCCCGAATTGGGGATATACATAATATTCAGATAATTTGAGAATATGATATTACCTGAGACGAATGTGAATATCCCGAGCGCGAGGACGGAAATTGCCGAGGTCCCTGCGGCGAGTCCATCGATTCCATCTGTTAAATTTGCTCCGTTTGAAACTGCGGTGATAATAAAAATTACCACTGGAATAAATACTAACCAAGCCCATTTCTCATAGCCATCACCCATGAAAGACAATACTTCGGCATAGTCAAATTCGTTATTTTTCACGAAAGGAATTGTAGTTGCTGTAGACTTTTCTTCAACTCCAGCAGGCACAATAACTGTCGAATTTGCTGCAGTTTTAAATACATCTGTACGGCCTGTATCTGTTCTTACTGTAACGGCAGGATTAAAATAAAGAACTGCACCAACAATGATCCCAAGACCAACTTGACCAATAACTTTAAAAATTCCTTTTAAACCTTGCTTATCTTTTTTGAATATTTTGATATAATCATCAACAAAACCAATTGTTCCCATCCACAATGTTGTTACAATCAGCAAAACAATGTAGATGTTGTGCAGTCTTGCAAATAACAAAACAGGAACTAGTGTCGCGAAAATGATAATCAGTCCACCCATTGTTGGAGTACCTGCTTTCTCATTCTGACCTGCAAGACCTAGCTCTCGAACTGTTTCACCTACTTGCTGGCGACGCAAAAAGTTAATTACTCTTTTACCGTAAATGGTAGACAGAAGCAACGAAAGCATAAATGCCAAAGCTGACCTAAATGTGATATACTGGAAAACTCCTGTTCCAGGAAGATCCAATGTTTTATCAAAATATTCAAATAAATAGTACAGCATATTTTCTTATTTTTTTAAATTCCAATCTCGAATTAAATTCCAATTTTTTAAAACCCAAAATCCAAAGTTTATTGGGATTTGGAATTTCCTTTTTCTTATTTATTTAGTTGTTCTAAAATTTCTTTTACCGTTTCCATATCATCAAAATGATGACGAACACCGCTTATTTCCTGATAAGTTTCGTGTCCTTTTCCTGCGATTAGAATGATATCTTTTGCTTGAGCCAATTGACAAGCTGTTTTAATTGCCTGTTTTCTATCTGTAATTCTCAGCATTTTTTTATAGTTGTGTGCCTCAACTCCCTGTTCCATTTCATCCAGAATAACTTCTGGATCTTCATTTCTTGGATTATCCGAAGTCAAAACCGCTTTATCACTCAAATCTGAAGCAATTTTTGCCATAATCGGACGTTTTGTTTTATCGCGATTTCCTCCGCAGCCTACAACAGTAATTAACTGTTCGTTTTTAGTGCGAATATCATTTATCGTTTTCAAAACATTTTCCAATGCATCTGGCGTATGTGCATAATCTACAACAGCCGTAATCCCACCATCTGAAACAATGTATTGAAAACGACCCGAAACACTCTCTAAATCAGACAGTAATCGTAACGCTTCTAAACTATCAATCCCTAACTCTACCGCAGTTCCGTAAATAGCTAAAACATTATATGCGTTGAAAGTACCAATCAGTTTTACCCAAACTTCATTGTCATTAATTTTTAATAATAATCCAGACAATTGGCTTTCTAAAATCTGAGCTCTATAATCTGCATATGATTTTAAAGCATAAGTCAATTTTTTAGCGACGGTATTCTGAAGCATTACCGAACCATTTTTATCATCAATGTTTGACAATACAAATGCTGATTTTGGAAGTGAGTCAAAAAATGATTTTTTAACATCTCTATATTCAGCAAACGTTGGGTGGTAATCTAAATGATCATGCGAAAGATTCGTGAAAATTCCACCTACAAAATGCAACGCTTCTGTACGTTTCTGGTGAATTCCGTGCGAACTTACCTCCATAAAACAATGTGTAACTCCAGCTTCAACCATTTCATTTAAATAATGGTTAATAGTCAGAGAATCTGGCGTTGTATGCGTTGCAGGATATTCAGTTTTATCAACTACAATTTTTACAGTAGACAACAAGCCAACTTTAAAACCCGCTTTCTCAAACAATTGAAATAACAATGACGCAATTGTCGTTTTTCCGTTTGTACCTGTTACGCCAACTAATTTTAGTTTTGCAGAAGGATCTCCAAAATAATTAGCCGCCATAAAAGCCAAAGCCGCATTGGTATCTTTTACCTGAATATACGTTACATCATTAGTCGTATTTGCAGGAAGCGTGTCGCAAATAATTGCTTTTGCTCCAAGCTCAATTGCTTTCTCTATATAATTATGTCCATCAGAAAGCGAACCTCTGATTGCCACAAAAACATCATTTGTTTCAACTTTACGTGAATCAAATTCAATTTTCTGAATAGCCACATCTGTTGACCCTTTTACAGATTCAATAGCTACTTTATATAATATGTCTTTTAATACTTTCACGATAATTCTAATACAATTGTTGTGTTTTTGCTTATACTAGTTCCAGCTTGAATCGATTGATTTTTTACTTTCCCTATTCCATTTACTTTTACTTTCAAACCTAAATTCTCCAGCAAAGCAATCGCGTCCATTCCTGGCATTCCTTTTAAATTCGGAATCTGGTTAAGCTTTTTATTAGCCTCAGCCGTATATTTATCATAACTAGCATCCTGTTTTGGAATTCTAGTATCTAATTTTTTAATCTTATTTGTCGAAGGTGCATCTGTAAAAATCTTTTGAGCGATTCTTTTAAAAACTGGTCCTGCAACGTCAGCTCCATAATAATTATTCTTAGCTGTATTCGGCTTATGAACTACCACAATACAAGAATATTTCGGGTGATCAGCCGGAAAATATCCAACAAAGGAAGAAGCATAATACAAGGCTGATTTTCCTTCTTTCCCTCCATAATTCATTTGAGCTGTTCCTGTCTTTCCTGCCATCGAAAAATCTTTCGAATACAATTTAGAACCTGTACCTTTCTTTACCACATTAAGCAGTACAGCTTTCACTTTTTTTAATGTTTCTGGCGAACAAACTCTCGGATTTATAACTTCAACATCAAATTTCTTGATGGTTTTGTTCCATTCCTTAATTTCAGATACAAACTGCGGTTTTACCATCACACCATCATTTGCAATTGAATTATACAATGCCAAAGTTTGCATTGGTGTAACCGAAACGTTATAACCAAATGCCATCCATGGAAGCGTAGTTCCTGACCAATGTTTGTCTCCTGGCTGAGGAATATATGGCCTTCCTTCTCCTTTAAAATGCAATCCCAATGTCTTGTTTAATCCATAACTGTTTATATGGTTAACAAACTTTGAAGGGTTATTTTTGTAATTATCATAAACCGCTTGAACCATTACAGTGTTTGACGAAAGTTCAAATCCACGCGCTAATGAAACTTTTCCATAACCTCCATTATGCGAGTCACGAACCGATCTTCCATAATATTTGACTACACCGTTATGGCTGTCATAAACCGTACTTGTATCTGCCACTTTATCTTCTAAAATCGCCATTAAGTCAACTAGCTTGAAAGTTGATCCAGGTTCATGAGATTCGGCAATAGCATAATTTGTCGTTTCATAATACGATCCGTCTTCTGCTCTTCCTAAATTTGAAATTGCTTTTACATGACCTGTTTGCGTTTCCATTACTACCACACAACCATGATCTGCTTCGTAATCTTCTAATTGTTTCAACAAAGCATGATGTGCAATATCCTGAATGAAAACATCTATAGTTGAGATCACATCGTAACCATCAATTGGATCTACTTCATTAACATCACGAATTGGTTTCCACTGCCCTTTTGCAATCTTCTGCTTTAGAATTTTGCCGTCTTTTCCGTTCAGATAACTTTTGAAAGCCCACTCAATTCCTTTTCCTACTTCTACTCCAGTCGCAGGATCAATTCGATCATAACCAATCGTTCTTTCAGCAATTTTCCCTATCGGATGCTTTCTAACTGTTTCTTGCTCAACAATAATCCCTCCTTTAAAAGCTCCTAGATTGAATAATGGAAAACTTTTTATTTTTACATATTCGGTATAGCTCAGCTTACGAGCGATCAAATAATAACGGTTTTTATTTTCACGCGCTTTTCGCAGTTCTTTCTGAAAATAACTGCTTGGCTTATCTAAAACTGTTGCCAAAGAATCTGACAATGGTTTTACATACTTTTCGAAAGTTTCTGTTTTTGGCGCTTTGGCATCAAAACGAATTTCATAATTCGGGATCGATGTTGCCAGCAAACTTCCGTCAGCAGAATAGATATTTCCTTTATTGGCAGGAATCACAAAGTTTCTCACCGTACGCTGTTTAGCCAGTTTTCTGTAATAATCTCCTTCAACCCATTGAATATTGGTTAATTTAACAACAATAGCAATTGCCATCAAAAAGATGAAAACTGCTACGAGGTAAATTCTGTAGGATATATGTTTATCGTCTACTGCCATATTCTTTTAAAGAAACTTTTTTCTTCTTCTTTTTTAACTTCTATTTTTACTGGAGGAACCGTCGACGGAAAAATTTGTTTTTCTAACATTTTATCCGAAATGGTTGACTCCATTTTTAACTTCATCAATTCTGAACGTCGATCAACAAATTCAGATCTCAATTCTTTTACTTCATTATTTAATTTTGCGATTTCAAAAACCTTTTGTTCGTAACGCTGTGTATTGGCAATCATCAAAATGGCCAGCAAAATTATAAAGACAATAAATCGCCAATTTTTTACTGCATCTTCATGGATCAGGAATCTTGCTTTTAATATGCTAAATACGCCACTTTTCATTATTTCCTACCTTAATATATATTATAGCTTTTCTGCGACTCTTAATTTGGCACTTCTTGCTCTATTATTAATCTTGATTTCTTCATCATCTGGAACAATCAGTTTTCCGATAGTTTTAAATGGAACTGAAAAGTTTCCGTAAAAATCTCTTTCTGGTTCTCCTTCAAACATTCCGTTTTTAATAAATCTTTTTACCAAACGATCTTCTAAAGAATGATACGAGATTACCGAAAATCTTCCTCCTGGCTTTAAAATCTCCAATGACTGCTCTATAAATTCTTTTAGAACATCCATTTCTTGGTTAACTTCGATTCTGATTGCCTGATAAATCTGAGCCAATACTTTATTTCGAACTTTTTCTGGCAAGAATCTTTTCAAAACTTCTTTCAATTCTTCAGTTGTTTTGATTGGATAATCTTTTCTTGCCTCAACGATTGTTCTTGCTAAAACCGGTGCATTTTTCAACTCCCCATAATCAAAAAAAACACGACGTAAATCCTGTTCTTCATATTCGTTAACCACTCGATAAGCATTTAAATCATTTCTTTGACTCATCCGCATATCTAACTCGGCATCAAATCTTGTTGAAAAACCTCTTTCAGGAACATCAAACTGATGTGATGAAACCCCCAAATCTGCCAAGATTCCGTCTACCGCTTTTACTCCGTGAAAACGCAAAAATCTTTTTATGAATCTAAAATTCTCATTTATCAAAGTAAACCTTTCGTCCGGCAATGCATTTGCAAGCGCGTCTTCGTCTTGATCAAATGCAAACAGCCTTCCGTTTGGCCCCAATCTTCTTAAAATCTCTTTTGAATGACCACCGCCTCCAAACGTAACATCTACATACACACCATCAGGTTTAATATTTAAACCATCTACTGTTGGATGAAGCAAAACCGGATTATGATATTCCATCTTCGTCGTCATTAATATTTCCCATTACTTCTTCGGCTAAATCTGCAAAATCCATATCTTCGCCGCTTATTGATTTTTCGTATAAATCTTTATCCCAAATCTCAACTATATTAACTGCAGATGAAAAAACCACATCTTTAGAAATGCTTGCAAAAGTCACTAAGTCTTTTGGCACAAGTAATCTTCCCAATGCATCAACCTCAACCACTTTAACACCAGCAGTAAACCTTCTAATGAAATCGTTGTTCTTTTTTACAAAGCGATTAAGCTTGTTGATTTTTTTCATCATCGCATCCCATTCTACCATAGGATACAACTCTAAACACGGCTGAAAAACAGAGCGCTTCAAAACAAATCCGTCTTGAAGAGAAGCAGTCAATTGCTTTTTTAAAGGAGCAGGCATCATTAGCCTTCCTTTAGCATCGACTTTACACTCATATGTTCCAACAATTGTGTTCAAAAAAACTAGTTAACATGTTATACAGCAAAAATATAAAAAATATTACCACATTTTACCACTTTATACCACTTTGTTAATAAGTTTAACCACTTTGCTACCACTTTTCATAATCAACAATCAATCAATACCTTAACTATTAATTAACGGATTCTCAAATACGCTAATCATTCAAAAAAATAATGCGCTAATTTTCTTAAAAAATTGATTATAATGCATGTTTCTTAACATTTGAATATTTTGCGAAATATGCATTTAATTACTGATTTTTAACCATTTACAAATTCTACTCAAATTATCTAGTTAAAAAATGGCATCAAAAATTCATTTTTGTTGAATTAACCCTATATTTGTCGAAATTGAAATTGGCATTAGATTAGATGGACAAACACTATAAAAAAGAAGGCAAATACAGCTATTTCGAAGCTGGAGAAGGAACTCCGATCGTTATTCTGCATGGTTTAATGGGAGGTCTTAGTAACTTTGATGGTGTAGCACAATATTTCCCAACGAAAGGATATAAAGTTGTTATCCCAGATTTGCCAATATACACCCAAAGCATTTTAAAAACGAACGTAAAAAGTTTTGCGAAATACGTAAAAGACTTTATCACTTTTAAAGGGTTTGATAAAGTTATTCTTCTAGGAAATTCTCTTGGAGGACACATTGCTTTGTACCATACAAAGCTTTATCCTGAGAAAGTTGCCGGACTTGTAATTACCGGAAGTTCTGGACTTTACGAAAGCGCAATGGGAGACAGTTATCCAAGAAGAGGCGATTACGAATACATCAAAACAAAAGCTGAAGCTGTATTTTATGACCCAAAAATCGCAACTCCTGAATTGATTGATGAAGTTTACGCTACGGCTAACGATCGCATCAAATTAATTAAAACTTTAACCATTGCAAAAAGTGCAATCCGCCATAATATGGCTAAAGATTTGCCAAAAATGGACGTTGAAACTTGCATTATTTGGGGAAGAAATGATTCTGTAACACCTCCAAATGTGGCAGAAGAATTTGACAAATTACTACCCAATTCAACTTTATACTGGATTGACAAATGCGGTCACGCAGCAATGATGGAGCATCCTCAGGAATTTAATGAAATTCTTGAAAAATGGCTTATTGAAAAGAAATTATAGCCGTTAAAATTTATTTTTTAGGAGGTTTTAAAACAAAGGAATATGAAAATTAATACCGCCGAATTTATTGTCAGCAATTCTGACGCATCAAAATGTCCGAAGGATTTTTTGCCAGAATATGCCTTTATAGGAAGATCAAACGTAGGTAAGTCATCTTTAATCAATATGCTTACCAACAATAAAAACTTAGCAAAAACTTCTGCAAGACCAGGAAAAACACAATTAATCAACCACTTCAAAATCAACAACAATTGGTTTTTGGTCGATTTACCAGGTTACGGATACGCTAAGGTTTCAAAAAAAACAAAATCAGTTTTCCAGAAGTTCATTACAGATTATTTCGAAAACAGAGAACAATTAGTATGTGCTTTTGTTTTAATTGACATTCGTCACGAAGCACAGAATATTGACATTGAATTTATGTCTTATATGGGCGAAAGCGAAATTCCATTCTGCATTATTTTTACGAAAGCGGATAAAATTGGCAAGACTAAAATAGATTCGCATATTGCAGCTTACAAAAAACAAATGTTTGCCAACAACTGGGCCGAAATGCCACAATATTTTGTAACCTCATCTGCAGAATCAATCGGTAAAGAAGAGCTTTTATCTTATATTGACCAAGTGAATCAGGAAGTTTTTAAAAACAACTCTGGATTTTAAAATTTAAATTCCAAATTAAAAACAAACTCATAATAAGAAATCCCAAATTCCAAGCTTACAATTGGAATTTGGGATTTCTTATATTTGAAAATTAACTATTTCGTAAGTTCAAGTTTCTCTGCAAAGTAATCGCAGAAATCTTTCATGGTATCAGACATTTTTTCATCATCTGTTGCACGCTTGAAAGTGTCAGACATAGCCACTAAAGTCTGGTGGAAGAAAATTTTCATTTCGTCTACCGGCATATCTTTTGTCCACAAATCGATACGCATGGTTTCTTTTGCTTTGCTATCCCAAATTGACAGCATTATTGCTTTTGCTTCTTCAGCTTGAACTCCACCGTCCTGCGCACTCCATGTTAGTTTTTCTGGAACGCGGTTTTCGTCCAATTCTATATTGAATTTAATCTCTGAGTTTATATTTGCCATCATTTCTTAGGTTTATATTTTGATTTTTCGAAGATTTCTTTTGGCTCAAGCTTAAACAATTCAGCCAAAGAAACATCACTATTATTTTTCATGTAAGAACGTACCATCTGCCAGCCAATCCAAGCTCCCACTCGTCCTGGAGAATCGTTATCTATTTCTAAAAAGAATTTAGAAAAAGGTGCTGGAGCTATAAATCGAGCTCTCAACTTTGGGTCTTCGCTATATAGCATTTCATTTTCTATAAAATAACGCCACATATAAGCTTCGTTTTCTTCGCACCATTTTATCTGCTCTGGAGTATACCCCATTTTTTCAGCATCAGTATATTCAGGAATCAATAAATCTTTAGCGTAAAGCTGTTTTCCTTCAAAAATCATTTGCACTACAAAACTCTTATCTATAGAATTTGGAATATTCCTATAAGAAAAACTAGAAACTACGTCTGGCATAATTTGTCTTTCTTCAAAGTTCTCTTTTAAGTAATTTGGAAACTCATAAAATTTATGGTTTTTCCCTAAATATAATTCCAAAGCTACAACTACGAGACTGTCTGCATAAATTGATTTCGCATTATAATCCATTTCTCCTATAACAGTAATTACCTTCGGAATTCTCGTTTTAGGAAAATAATATTTTACATGTTTAAAAAGCTCATTAAACTCTTGGCGAACAGGTTCAAAATTGCTGTATTTTTTCTGAACTTCTTCGTAAACTTCTCTCCAGATCGGATCATTCATTTTCTGAATCCAAACATTATCGTCATTACCAGGAAAGAAATACGGATATTCTTTTTTTATTTTTGGAAGATCTTGCGGTTTGGTTTCAAAAAACACCTTATCAAATCGTTCTACTTTAATATCAACAGGAATTTCTTCTACTTCTTTTTCAACCTTACTTTTTTGGTTGCAAGACAAAAAAAACAGGCACAGAACCACTGCAAAGCGATAAATTTTCATTTTATTTTAATTAGATTTGTGTTATCAGAATTTTAAGCAGTTGCATACTCAAAATAATTCTGCAAATATACATCCCTGCATCTTAAAACTTAAACTATTATGGCTAAAAAAAGCACAATTCAGACAGAAAAGGTAAATACGCACATTGTAGAGTGGTTAAAAAATTACGCTACTAATGCAAAAGTAAACGGTTTTGTAATTGGAATCTCGGGAGGTGTAGATTCTGCAGTAACTTCAACTTTATGCGCACAGACAGGACTGAAAGTTTTATGCGTCGAAATGCCAATTCATCAGGCAGAAAGTCAAGTTAATAGAGCGAAAGAGCATATTGAACAGCTTAAGAGACGTTTCCCGAATGTTTCTGAGGTTCAAACTGATTTGACAGGAGTTTTTGAATCTTTCAAAAGCGCTGTTCCATCAACAGAAGATACTGCAAAAGTAAATTTAGCTTTAGCCAATACTCGTGCTCGCCTTAGAATGACATCTTTATATTATTTAGCGGGACTTCATGGTTTATTGGTTGCTGGAACCGGAAACAAAGTAGAAGATTTTGGCGTTGGTTTTTACACAAAATATGGAGATGGCGGCGTAGATTTGAGTCCGATTGCTGATTTAATGAAATCTGATGTATACGCTTTAGGAGAATTTTTGCAAATTCCGCAATCAATTTTAACAGCTGCACCTACTGATGGATTATTTGGCGATAATCGTACCGATGAAGACCAATTGGGAGCAAGTTATGATGAACTAGAATGGGCAATGTTGGCCGCGGAGTCAGGAAAGACGGCATCTGACTTTGAAGGGAGAGAAAAATCTGTCTTTGAAATTTATAAACGATTAAACACCAGCAACAAGCATAAAATGGATCCAATTCCAGTTTGTTTGATACCAAAAACGTTAAAATAACACATTTTAACATTCTCTGCGAGTTATTACAGAATTTATTTATTAATTTTACCGTTCCAAAAACATGAACAATTCTAAAAAAGGTAAAAATTATGATTAAAGTATGTCTAGCAGACAATCATCCTGTGACGCACTTTGGCGTTAAGTCTTATTTCAAAGACCACGATCAAATTTCAATTGTTGCCAACGTAGGCAATTTTTCAATGGTTAGAGATATTCTTCAAACGAAGGAAATCGACATTCTAATCTTAGATTTAGAATTAGAAGGTCTTTCAAGTATCTTCGAAATTAAATCAATCCTGAAAAATTTCCCAAAAACAAAAATTGTTATTTTCAGTGATCTTGCTGAGCAAATGTATGCTCCAAATGCAATTAAAGCAGGAGTTTCTGGGTATGTACACAAAACAGAAAAACTTGAAACATTAGGTCATTCTATTATTAAAGTACACGAAGGAAAAATTATCATCAACGAAACAGTACGCAAAAACATGGCACTTATCGCTAAACAAAGTAAAAGCGAGCGTCTGTACAGAAAACTTTCTAACCGAGAAATCGAGGTTTTACGTTACTTAAGTGATGGTAAGAAAAACAATGAAATCTCTAAAATCTTAAATCTGAACGAAAAAACGATCAGTACTTACAAACTAAGATTATTAACAAAATTAAATGTTACTAATTTAGTTGACTTAGTAAACAAAGCTAAGACTTTAGAAATTATTTAATTACAAAATCGATTAGCTTAAAATTTAAACTAATCAAAACTTTATAAAAACTCTATCTTTTTTGATTAATCAGATTAGATAGAGTTTTTCTCTTTTTAGTGATAAGGCACCACTACTCGGCCTAATTTTTTCGAAAAATTATTCAGCAGTTTAGAATAATCGATCACCATACTTAAAATTTCTGAATTATCTTCTTGCGGATTGGTCAAAAGAGAATTCTTTAATTCTGCGATAATTCCAGACACCAAATACCATCTCATAGAAAATATAGTATCAGAAACATTCTGTTCTATGGTTTCGCTTTTATGTTTTGGAAAAATATTCTGCCCTTCCCAATTATGAATGGTCAGCCTTTCATCTTCCATTAAAATATTGGTCACCTCTTGTGCAAATTCAGGCTCAAGATGCATCAAATATTTATCTAAACTAAAAGTCTCATTCTGATTGTAAAAAGCAATAATGTTATTGTAAATATTCTGAAACAAGGTATTCGACAGTTCTACCTCATCTTCTTGAAGACTCAAATATATTTTTTCAAAAACTTTATATTGTCTCTTCTCCGAAACTTCTTTTACATTCCCTTCTTCGTCTGCCTTTAAGTACACATCCTCAAAACTCTCTACAACACTGCCATATAATAGTAAAATCTCAATGATTTTCCTTTCAAAACCATATAAAATATCTACTTTTTGAGTTTGCCCTTGCGGATAATATCCTGGATCTCCTGGATAATCATAACCTTCTGGCGGACCTGTTCTAGGATCTTCTGGATCTCCTCCTGAAAATGTCCCCGCTTGCGGAGGCTGATTTCTAACCACCTCAAAAGGTCTTTGTTCCTGCTTCTGCTTTTTATTGGCGTCAGCTATATCTTTCTGAATCAGCTGTGCTAAAGTACTCGTCAAGACCTGCTCCGAAATATCCATAATTCGGGCACATTCCTGAATATAAACTTCACGCTGAATACGGTCTGGTATTTTTGAAATACTTCCAACCATATCACGAATCAGCTCAGCCTTTTTTATTGGGTCGTTTTTAGCTTCGCCCATCAGAATCGAAGCCTTAAACTGTATAAAATCTTTACTATTGCTTTCTAAGTAGGCAACCAAATCGTCATGCGAATTTTTACGGGCAAAACTGTCTGGGTCTTCTCCGTCAGGAAAAGAACAAACTCGTACGTTCATTCCTTCTTCCAAAATCAAATCGATTCCTCTGATAGAAGCTCTTAAACCAGCTGCATCTCCATCAAAAAGAACTGTAATATTTCGCGTCAGACGATTAATCAAGCGAATCTGATCTGGAGTTAATGCTGTTCCAGAGGATGCCACAACGTTTTCGATTCCAGCCTGATTAAACTGAATTACATCAGTATAACCTTCAACCAAATAACAATTGTTCTGTTTGGCTATAGATTGTTTTGCATGATAAATTCCGTAAAGCACTTTACTCTTATGGTAAATGTCACTTTCTGGCGAATTGAGATATTTTGCTGCTTTCTTATCATTGGTTAAAATACGCCCTCCAAAACCTAGAACACGTCCCGACATACTTTGAATCGGGAACATTACACGCCCTTTAAATCGGTCAAAAGGACGGTCTTCTCTTGGAATGGTTAAACCTGTACTTTCTAAAAATTCTAATTTATAGCCTTTTCCTAACGCTTCTTTGGTAAAAGCATCCCAAGTTTCTGGAGAATATCCCAGATTAAACTTTTTAATAGTCTCGTTGGTAAATCCTCTTTCTTTGAAATACGACAAACCAATGGCTTTTCCTTCTTCAGAATTCAACAAAACATCCTGAAAATACTTTGCCGCAAATTCAGAAACCAAATACATACTTTCTCGAATATCCGTATTGGCTTTTTCTGCTTCTGTCTGTTCGGTTTCTTCAATTTCGATATTGTACTTTTTAGCTAAATAACGAATGGCTTCTGGATAAGTAAAATGAGAATGCTCCATCAAGAAGGCAACAGAATTTCCTCCTTTTCCAGAACTAAAATCTTTCCAAATTCCTTTTGCGGGCGAAACCATGAACGAAGGCGAACGCTCATCTGAGAATGGACTTAAACCTTTAAAATTACTTCCTGCGCGTTTTAAATTGACAAAATCGCCAATAACCTCCTCTACTCGAGCAGTTTCAAAAACAGCGTCAATGGTGCTTTGTGAAATCAAAGTATATTAAAAGTTTAAAAGTTTAGAGCTAGCAAAAATACGCAAATCTTGTTGGAATTTTAGTCATTTTAAATCAAAAAAGCATCTTAAATAAGATGCTTTTTTCACTAACTAAACGACCAGTAATTTTAGTTTAAATCTACACGAAGTCCTAACGAAACGTTATTCTCTTTTACTAGATTATTCTGAAATAATGGGTTTAAATCGTATTTAAAGTACAAACTCAATTCTCGGTAACCGATATACGAGCTCAGACCGTAAATAAAATTATTTACATTATAATCGCCCTTTATAGTAGTTTTGTATTTTAAATCTTCTTCTTCAAATTTTAAAATCTGTTTTGATTTTACATTAATTCCCGCATAACCTCCAATACCGAAACGGAAACTTTTATGAGTTTTAAAATACGTTTTCCCTTCGCGTTCTATTGGTCTTGTAAAATCAAATTCTAAGTGCACAGGAGCAACCAGATACACATTTCTAAAACGAGACTCAGTTAAATGAACTGGATTTTCAACCAGATTTGTCTGTTCGTCATCTACCACAAAACTTTTGTTATTTGTTGGACGTATATTGTTGTACATTAACGAAAGTCCGTATTTAGCATGAAGCAAATTATCATTTTTCATCAGTCTTGAATTATATGTAAATCCCCATTCGTAAAAATGCGATCCCATAAATTTATAATTTGAGTCCTGAAGTTTTCCGTCGACCATCATATTATTTAATCCCATTGCAAATACGAATTGAGATGTTGTTCTCTTTTCACTGCGAATAGAATCTTTATGATGGCTATATGACTTCCAGCGAATCATGTACATCTTTGCGGAATCTTCTTTTATTTTTCCGTCTACTTTTTTCTGAACAAGATCATTTAACTCGTTCTGAGCCAGAGTAATTTTTTCTTCCATAATTACAGCTCTTGCCTCTGCCAATTCTTTTTTACGCTTTTCAGCCTGTTCCTGAGTAATTTTTCCTTCAGATAACTGAACGTTTACTGCTTCAACTTCTTCTTTTAAAGCTTCTTTTTCTTCTTTTGTAATTTTCTCGATTTTATTAGCGATTCTTTTTGTTTCAGATTCAAATGTCTCTTGCCCTACTACTTTACTTACTATTAAAAAGAAGAAAAGTATAAGATAAATGGTAAAATTTCTCATGATTGATTGTTTTAAATTGATTAAATATTTGATTGATGATGATTTTTTAATTATTAATGGTGAATTGTGAATTCTCACTCTTGTTGATTTCTATTAGACAAAGCGACTTTAACTTCTTGAAGATTTTTGTTCACTTTGGTGATTACTTTTTCTCTAAAAGAAAGTTCTAGTTCTCCATCTACTTGATTCAGCAAATCGTTGGCATTTATTTTTACTTTTGCTTTTTTGGTCTGATTTTGAGCTATAACTTTATTTTCGGCTGTTTCTAATAGCTGATCAACATTTTCTTTTTTTGAAGTTTCCGCAATTTGAGTTTGATTGTTAACTGATTGTTTTTCTTGATTGTTTTTGATGATGATTGAAGACTCCCCTACTTGATTTGATGCATTTTTAATGGTTTTATTTGAGATTTGTCCCGAAGCTTTGGGATTAGTTCTTTCTTCTTTATTTACTATTTCTTCTGAAGCTTTTTCAGCAATTACAGTTTCTGTTTTTACTGAATCAGTATTTTTTACAATAGGCTCTGCAATTCGTTCGTTTTTGGATTCCGTTTCTTTTTCTACAATTACTGTTTCTGGCGTTGCAACTGATTTTTTATTTTGATTGAAAAACAAAGTCCCAACCAATAAAAACCCCACAACACTTGCTGCGATATACAGCCATTTCCTGTTTTTCTTTGGCTTTTTCTCTTCTGCTACACTCAACATCGCATCCAATCGATCCCAGGCGTTGTTGCTTGGTTCAATTTCGCGTTGATTTAGTTTTTCACGGAAATCCTTTTCAAATTTATTCGGTTCCATTATCTTGTCTTTTTAAAATAGTAATTTGTGTTTGCAGCATTTTTCTAGCATGCGATAATTGCGATTTTGATGTTCCTTCATTAATTCCTAACATCTTAGCAATTTCATTGTGTTTGTATCCTTCAATTGCATATAAATTGAAAACCATTTTGTACCCATCTGGCAAAGCATCAATTAAATACTGAATCTGTTCTACTGTAAATTGACTATCGATTTCATTAAAGCTTTCTTCAACAAAAAATTCATCTTCAGCAAATTTTACTTTTTTCTGAACTCTTAAATACGAAATGCATTCGTTAACCATAATCCTTCGAATCCAGCCTTCAAAACTTCCTTTGTGCTCAAAGTTTTTCAAATTTGTAAACACTTTCATGAAAGCCGTTATCATTACATCTTCTGCCAATTGAATGTCCTTTATATATTGACGACATACACTTAACATTTTCGAAGAATACTTACCATAAATCTGCTGTTGTGCCTGACGATTATTTTCGACAGCCAACTTTATGATTTTGGTTTCTTCTTGATGTAACGAAATAATTTTCATTAATAAGCTTTTCGGTTTGGTTTTGGTTTTAGAAACAGACTTCTATTAGCATAGACGATTGTCGATTTGAAATGGTTGCATGAGGTCTAAATTTTTTTTAAAAAAATAAATTCCAAATTCCAACCAATAGCATATTTAACTGATTTACAACAAGTAAACCAATTATCTAATTGACATTTTTTTTGATTATCTAATTAAAAAGTTATTTTTTTCTTTCAATAACATAATTTACCATTAAGGTAAGTGCCGCTTTGAACTCAGAATCTGGATAATTTTCTAGAAGAGAAAGTGCTTCCTGTTGGAATTGCACCATTTTGTTTTCGGCATAAGCCAAACCATTATTGTTTTTTACAAAGGCAATAACTTCTTTTACGCGTTTTTTGTCTTTGTTGTGGTTTTTGATGGAGTTTATTAGCCACTTTTTTTCTTGCGGAGTGCAAGTATTCAAAACATGAATTAAAGGCAAAGTCATTTTTTGCTCTTTAATATCGATTCCTGTTGGTTTTCCTATGGCTTCTTCGCTGTAATCAAATAAATCGTCTTTGATTTGAAATGCCATTCCGATCAGCTCACCGAATTTGCGCATGTTTTCAACCTGAATATCATCTTCTATCACGGCTTTCGCACCAAGCGCACAACAAGCTGCAATAAGTGTTGCGGTTTTCTTTCTTATGATTTCGTAGTAAACATCTTCAGTAATATCAAGTCGTCTGGCTTTTTCTATTTGAAGCAATTCTCCTTCGCTCATTTCACGAACGGCAACAGAAATGATTCTCAACAAATCGAAATCGCCATTATCTATAGAAAGCAGTAAACCTTTAGACAATAAATAATCTCCAACCAAAACAGCGATTTTGTTTTTCCAAAGCGCATTGATTGAGAAAAATCCGCGACGGCGATTACTGTCGTCAACCACGTCATCGTGTACTAAAGTCGCTGTGTGAATGAGCTCAATTACCGAAGCACCGCGATAGGTTCTTTCGTTTACAGTACCGCCAGAAACCATTTTTGCAGTAAGAAAAACAAACATCGGACGCATTTGTTTTCCCTTGCGGTTTACGATATAATAAGTGATTCGGTTTAATAATGCCACCTTCGAAGTCATCGATTCATGGAACTTTTTCTCGAAAAGTTCCATCTCGTTAAAAATAGGCTGCTTTATTTGAGACGTAATATTCATTTAGGTTTCAAATATACTATTTTAAATAAAAATACGTTGTGTATTTTAGGTTAGGATTTTAATATTTTACATCATAATCTAAAAACACCCTCCAAAAATAGCTCTAACTAATACTGATTTGAATTCATTAACTAAAAAAGAACCCAAAACTATTTATTTATGAAAACAAAATTTTTATTAATTGGAACATGTATAATTACATTGTCTTTTTTCATTAGTTGTAATTCTGATGAAAAAACAAATGACGGATCATCAGCTGCGATTACAAATGACGAAATTATAGCTAATGCTAAAATTGATGCCTCTGTAGAAGACGTTACGAATATTGCTGAAGATCAATTTAGTGCTCAGCTTAACATAAATTCAAAACCTAGTGGACCAATAAAAAGTTTCCTTCCAAGCTGTGCCACAATCACTACCGTTTTAACCAATAATACTTGGACAAAAACCGTAGATTTTGGTGTTGAAGGATGTACACTGAATAACGGAAATACCGTAAAAGGAAAAATGGTTGTGTCTTTTTCAAACGATTTTAGCTCTTCTACCCAAACCATCAGCTATACATTTGAAGGGTTTTATCATAATGGCAGAAAACTTCAAGGAAGCAAAAGCATTGTGAGAACGATTAAAGAAACCAATATATTGGTAACGCCTCACCCAGTGTCAACGGCTTCGATAGATCTAACAATTACTTTTGATGATGGAAAAGTGTATACCAGAAAAGGTAGTTTAGTAAAAGAAATGACTTCTGGTTATGATACTTGGTTTGATTGGGATGATAATGTTTTTGTTGTGACCGGAAGCGGTTCGACAACTTTTCCTAACGGAGATACTTTTTCAGCAGAAATCACAACTCCATTAGAATTTAATGCCGCGTGCAGAAAATCTATTGCAGTAAAAGGGATTGTTTCTATTACCAAAAATGGCGCTTCAGCAATTATTGATTATGGAAGCGGAGAATGCGATACTCTTGCAACAGTAACAAAAGACGGAGTTACAGAAGAAATAGATTTGAAAAAATAAGCATCCTTTTTGTCCAAAAAAAGCATTAAGAACATGATAAATCTTGTTGTTAATGCTTTTTTGTTTAAAAACCTACGAAATGTTCCTACTGGGACATATGTACGATTGTCAATATTTTTTTTCTACCTATCATATACTCCTAGCGGAGTACATTCTGGTAAATATTTTTATGCTTCTTTGTTGGCTAGCTGCCCGCAAGCGGCGTCAATGTCTTTTCCTCGGCTTCTTCTCACTTTCACCACTACGCCAATATTTTCTAGAGCTTTTATATAAGCCATAATTGATTCTTCTGAAGCTTGCTGAAATTCGCCATCGTCAATCGGATTGTATTCAATTAAATTGACTTTACAAGGCACATATTTACAGAATTTCACCAATGCATCAACCGAAGCTTTATCGTCGTTGATTCCTTTCCAAACTACATATTCGTATGAAACCTTGCTTTTAGTTTTTCTGTACCAATATTCTAATGCTTCTCGTAAATCTTTTAAAGGGAAATTTTTACTGAAAGGCATAATTCGGGCACGGGTTTCGTCTATAGCTGAATGCAATGAAACTGCAAGTTTAAACTTCACATCGTCATCTGCCATTTTTTTGATCATTTTCGGAATTCCAGAAGTCGAAACCATGATTCGTTTTGGAGACATTCCTAAACCTTCTTCTGAAGTAATCATGTCAATTGCTTTAATGACATTATTATAGTTCATTAAAGGTTCTCCCATTCCCATAAAAACAATATTTGAAAGCGGGTGATTGTAATACAAACGGCTTTCTTTATCGATAGCCAGAACCTGATCGTAAATTTCGCCCGGTTCTAGATTTCGCATTCTTTTTAATCGTGCTGTTGCACAGAAATTACAATCTAAACTGCACCCAACTTGACTAGAAACACAGGCAGTAGTTCTTGTTTCTGTCGGAATTAAAACCGATTCAACTACAAGTCCGTCATGAAGTCGAACGGCATTTTTTACGGTTCCGTCGCTACTCTTCTGCATGGTATCAACCTTAATATGATTGATTACAAAATTGTTTTCAAGCATAGATCTTGTAGCTTTTGCTACGTTTGTCATGTCTTCAAAACTGTGAGCGCCTTTGCTCCATAACCACTCATAAACCTGATTCCCTCGAAAAGCTTTATCTCCATTTTCAACAAAAAAATTGCGAAGCTGTTCTTTTGATAAGGCTCGTATGTCTTTTTTCTCCATTTGCATGCTGCAAAGTTAATCACTTTTGTCATTTTTTGTTTGGTTTTTACATTCATTCTTAATTAAAACTCAAAAAAAGCTAGTCCAAAAAATAATATCGATACTTTTCACAAAGAAACACAACGAGCTAACAAGCAAACAGTTAGCCCTAACTTTCATTTTATAAAAATTAAATCCTTAGCAATAACAAGACTTTATACTCTTTACTATAGCAATTTAATAAAGCTTTAGCCATGATTTTTATCATTTCTTTTTCTTCACGCGCGCGATAATTTTGGTCTAAGAAATAAGGATAGTTTTCATTCTCTAACCATTAATTGAATTTTAAAGCACCTTATTTAAATGATTAACCTATACCCTATCAACATGAAAACAATTCAATCCTTTTTACTTACAGTAATTTTTACAACAATTTCATTACAAACAAATGCTCAAAAAAATTATATAGTAGCTGCAAATTCAACTTTTGAAGTAGCAGGAACTTCTACTGTACACGACTGGGTAATGAAATCTACAGAAGGAACAGGAACTGCCAATCTAATGGTTAAAGATTCTAAACTAGCTGGAATAAATAGTTTGACTGTTTCCTTATTGGCAGAAAGTTTAAAAAGCTACAAGGAAAGCATGGACAAAGTGGCTTATGAAGCCATGGATACCGAAACACACAAATACATTGAATATGTTTTAAAATCTGCAGAAAAGGTTGATGAAACAACTTGGAACCTAACTGGCATTTACACTATTGCAGGAGTGAGCAAAGAATACAAAACTCAGGTAAAAATAACTACTAACAAAGGAAGCTTCATTTTGCAAGGTTCAAATCAAATCACTTTTGGCGATTTTGAAATGACACCTCCGAAAGCTGCTTTGGGTGTTGTAAAAGCAGGAAAAGATCTAACTGTAATCTTCAATATCATCTTAAGCTAAATCTTGATGTTAAAAAACATTCTTTTTTAACATTTTAAGTCTTGGAATTAAATGTTAAAAAAATCAATTCAACAAAATTAAACCTCTCATTTTACTTAAATGATCAATTCTATAGAAAATGAAAACGTTGTAGTTATTAAATATCTATTTAATAAAATTTTAACAATGATTTTTATCATGTATAAAGCTGATTTATAGAAGGATCTTTGATTCAAGTTAAAACAACATTCTTAGTACTAAAGAGAAACTGGCCGATTATTAACTTATTTTTTATAATACAAACATGACAAAAATGAAAACTAATACATTAAAACTTTTCGCCGTTGTAACAGCATTTTTAGGAATCAGCTCTTTTGCAACAGCACAAAAATCTTACACTTTAGATAGTAAATCAACTTTTTCTGTTGCGGGTACTTCTACGCTTCACGACTGGGAAATGAAATCAACTTCTGGAACTGGAACAGCAACTTTAAATATTGCTAACGGAAAACTAACAGACATCGACGCTTTGACAGTAACTCTTTTAGCAGAAAGTGTAAAAAGCGAGAAAAAAAGCATGGATAAAGTGGCTTACGAAACTTTGAAAACGGACAAAAACAAAAACATTAAGTATGTTTTAAAATCTGCTGAAAAAGTAAATGAAACAACTTGGGAACTTACAGGAACTTATACCATTGCTGGAGTTAGCAAAGTTTACAAAACTTCTGTAAAAACAACGGTTACAAAAGAGGGTTTAAACCTTCAGGGAACCAACAAAATCACTTTTACAGATTTCGGAATGAAATCTCCAACAGCAATGCTTGGAACAATAAGAACAGGTCAAGACCTAACTATAAAATTCAATTTAAACTTTAATTTATAAACGCCATGAAGAAAATTTATATTCTATTCGTCACATTAATCAGCACATTTGCTGTTCAGGCACAGGTCAGTTTTGGAAACAGGCAAAACCAAATCTCTAGAGGAAAAGACGGTATCAACGTTTTCGATGTACAAAAAGATACTAGAGAATTTAAAGGTCTTAGTATTGACCTTGGCGGTGCATTCAACATGGATTTCCAAGCAACAAATTCATTCAACGACCAGCCTAATAACATTACGACCACAACTACTACAGCTACGGGTACTACCACTAGATCAATTACAGGATATCGTTTAATGAATACTGAAAACAATTTTACTCTTCCTGCTGCTGATATGTATATTGGAGCTCAATTGTTTGATGGAGTAAGAGTAAACTTAGATGTTTATTTAGCTTCTAGACATCACAATGATTCTTATGTAAAAGGTGGATACTTACAAATTGACAAGTTAGACTTCATCAAAAAAGATTTCTTGGCTGATTTTATGAAATATGCTACCATTAAAATTGGACAAATGGAGAACAATTTTGGTGACGCTCACTTTAGAGGTTCTGATAATGGTAATACAATCAGAAATGCATTTGTTGGAAACAACATCATGTATTCTTTCACTACAGAAATGGGTATGGAGGTTTACTACAACAGAAATGGATTGGTTAGCATGTTAGGTGTTACAAACGGTAATTTAAATCAAAGTAATGAACAAGTTTTTTATACTGCTGGACCTAACACAAACACCACACATAGCCCTTCAATCTTAGCTAAATTGGGTTATGATAAACAGCTTAATGAAGATTTAAGAGTAAGATTGACTGGTTCTTATTACCATAATGCAAATCTTGGTAACGCAAACATATATGCAGCTAATAGATCAGGATTTGGTTATTGGGGTATATTGAATAATAACGCTTATAAAAATACTATTACGAAGACCGATGCTAATGGTACTGTTATTTCTACAACAACTACTGATGTGCCTACTAGTTTCAGTAAAACATCTACTCCAGAGGCAACGTTCAACCCTAATTTCAAAAATTGGGCTACTACATATATGATTAACCCTTTTGTAAAATACAAAGGACTTGAATTCTTCGGAACAATCGAATTGGCTTCAGGGGGAGATAAAGCTGGAAGTGATGATAAACGTACTGCTAATCAATATGCTTCAGAGCTTATTTACAGATTTGGAAACACTGAACAATTCTATATCGGAGGAAAGTACAATACCGTATCTGGAAAATTATCTAATGCCGATGCTAAAAAGGTTACTGTAGATAAATTTGAAGCAAGCGCTGGCTGGTTCATGACTAAAAACATTTTAGCGAAATTAAACTACGTTAATCAAAAATATAAAGATTATTCACAATTTACTGGAGATCCAGCTACTGGAAATCTAAACAACTTTTATGGAGGTAAATTTGAAGGTTTAGTATTCGAAGCAACAATTGCATTCTAATATAAAAACAAATGAAAACAAGATTTTCAATCTTAATTATGGGTTTAGTAGTTTTCTTTTTCTTAGGAAGTGCTAAACCCACTTTTTTTCCAGAAGATACAGCTGTGGCAATCAATAAAATAAAAATAGAAATCACAGGTCTATCAACTGTGGGTAAATACAATTGCTCAAACACTTTTACTGTAAAGGATACTGTTTACGTAAATTCAATTAAAAAAAATACTTTTAATACCGACATCAAAATGTCAAACTTTGATTGTGGCAATAAAATAATGACGAAAGATTTACAGGGAACAGTAAAAGTGAAAAAATTCCCCAACAGCACAGTTTGCATAAGTGACATTAAGCCAATTGGGAAAAATTACAAATGCAGATTAAATTTCTTCATAACTGATAAAACACTAAAATACAAAGACTTCATACTATACAACACTGACGACAAAATTCAAGGAACTCTTAGTTTGAAATTCTCTGATATCGATTTGGAACCACCAGTAAAAATGGCAGGATTAATTAAAGTAAAAGACGATATTATTATTAATTTCAGTTTATACAAAAACTAATATTTTTCTTCTAAAAAAATTAATGCTCAACATCATAATTTCAAAATTTTGGCACAAGAATTGTCTAGCTCTTAAAAGAAAAATAATCTTACAAAGAGCTCAATCATTTTAAAATTTGTAATTTTATTTTTCAGCCATTTAACCTTTAAGTTTTATCAACCTAAAAAAAATTGAAATTATGAAAAAACAAATTTTGAGTTTAGCTGTAATTGCTTTATTAGCATTCGCTGTTCAATCATGCGAGAAAAAAGAAAACAAACCTGCGGAAGACGAATTAACGCTTGGCAACAAAGTTGATTCTTTAACAACAGATATTAAAGAAGTAAAAGACAGCGCAGTAAGTAAAGCAGAAAGCGCTGCTACTAAAGCAAAAGATGCTACAGAAAATGCAGCAAACGATGTAAAAGATGCTACTAAAAAAGCGGCTAATGATGTAGAAGCAGCAGCTAAAAAAGGAGCTGAGAAAGTAGAAAATGCCGCAAAAGCTGCAAAAGACGGAACCGTAAAAACAGCTAAAGAAGTAAATGAAGCTTTGAAAAAATAAAATTCATAGTAATCCAAACAGAAGCCATTCGCAAAACGGATGGTTTTTTTATGCCAATTCGCAAGCAGATATTTTTGTATTTTTGTCTTCAAATTACAAGATACTACAACATGCATTTTATATCTCAAGAATTAGAAGATTACATCGAACAGCATTCTGAAAACGAACCAGAATTATTGTCGAAACTGAATAAAGAAACTTACCAGAAAATACTTTTGCCAAGAATGTTGAGCGGCCATTTTCAAGGCCGTGTTTTAAGTATGCTTTCAAAACTGATTCGTCCAGTCAATATTCTTGAAATTGGAACTTACACAGGTTACGCTGCTTTATGTTTATGCGAAGGAATGCAGGAAAACGGGCAATTGCATACCATTGATATCAAAGAAGAATTAGTCGATTTTCAGCGAAAGTATTTTGACGCATCGCCTTGGGGAAAACAAATTTTTCAACATTTAGGGGAAGCCGTAAACATCATTCCAGATTTAGACTTAAAGTTTGACTTGGTTTTTATTGATGCCGACAAAGAAAACTACCTGAACTACTGGGAAATGATTGTTCCAAAAATGAATAAAGGAGGCATCATTTTATCAGATAATGTTTTATGGAGCGGAAAAATTCTGGAACCAGTACATCCAAATGATGTCAGTACAAAAGTGCTTTTAGAGTACAATCAGCTTTTAAAAGATGATCCTAGAGTAGAGACTGTTTTATTGCCAATTCGTGATGGATTGACGGTTAGTCGTGTTCTATAATTTTTTAGATTCTAAAGTTCTATTCAGATTTTAACCATTTTATAATGATTCACTCAAAACAAATTGATAGCGAAGGATTTTCAATAATTAATAATGTTTTTACAGAAAATGAAATTGAAAATCTAATTTCATTGATTGACAATAAAACCAAAAATGATTCTGATAATTCGACTTTTAGAAAATCTGAAGATTTGTTTGCCATTAGACAATTCCATAAAGAAGTTCCAGAAACTCTTCCTTTTATTTTTAATGAAAAGCTACAGAACATTATAGAGTCTATTTTCGGTAAAGGCTTTTTTATAACAAAATCAATTTATTTTGACAAACCAGAAAAATCAAATTGGTTTGTAGCCTATCATCAAGATTTAACGATTTCTGTTGATCAAAAAATTGAAATAGAAAATTTTGAAAACTGGACGGTAAAACAAAATCAATTTGCAGTTCAGCCACCTACAGAAATATTAGAAAACAATTTTACAATTAGAATTCATATTGACAAAACTACTAAAAACAATGGCGCTTTAAAAGTTATCAATAATTCACATTCAAAAGGAATTTTGCGAATTGAAAATCTTGATTTCGAAAAAGAAAAAGAAACAATTTGTGAAGTCGAAAAAGGTGGCATTATGATTATGAAACCGTTATTGTTTCACGCTTCCAATAAAACTACAAACAACGAACGCAGAAGAGTGATTCATATTGAATTTAGCAAACAACAGCTTCCAAATGGATTGGAATGGAGTGAAAAAACAATCTTGAATTAGTTTATGTAAGATTTGAGTTGCTAAGATACTAAGGTTCTAAGTTTTTGGAACTATGTGAGTTTGCCTCCAACTTTAGTTGGAGACAATTGTTTTAAAAGCAAAAAAAAGGCTTAGCCAAATACACAATTGTATTTTTTGGCTAAAGCCTTTTTATTTAACCTATAAAAAAAACCTCCAGCTCTAGCTGGAGGCAATTTATAATAATATATCTTTAAAACCTTATTATCTTAGCATCTCAGAGCCTTAGCAACTTAGCATCTTATCCCGGAAAATACTGCGGTTTTAGTTTTCTATAAACTAAATAAAGTAAAAATCCGAAAAGAGCTCCAAAGAAATATCCTGTAAGGATATCACCTGGATAATGCAATCCTAAATAAATTCGGCTGTAAGCAAAGATTAAAGGCCACAAAAACAGCAAACCAAAATATTTGAAATAGCGCTTTAGAATCAAAAATAAGAAAGTCGCAACCGCCATAGTATTAGCTGCATGTCCAGAGAAAAAGCTATATGATTTTCTAACTTGAACCACTCGAATGATAGAGTTTACTTCAGGATCATTACATGGTCGTAACCGCTGAAAAGTATGTTTGAACAAATTACAGGTCTGATCTGTAAAAGCAATTAAAACAGCTACAAAAAGTAATAAATACAGGGTTTGTTTTCCTCCAATTTTTTTATAAATAAGATAGAATAGCAATAAGAAAAATGGCGTCCAATACAGCTGATTGGTAATAATAAGCCATAATTTATCGTATGTTTCAGAACCTAATCCGTTAAGAAAGATTAAAAGATCTTTATCTAATTCCTGTATTTTTTCAAGCATTACATTTGGCGTTTTATAGGTCCAGAAAGAGTGTCAATATCTTCTTTTACTTTTTCGATTTCAGTGGCAGTATCTCCTAAAAGATTTCCTGTATCTCCAAGTAAATTCGATTTTGCATTATTAATTTCTGCATTGATATTTCCAGTAATATCATTCAGCGATTTAGAATCAAGACCATTTGCCTCTGCTCCTTTCTGAATTTCACTTTTAATATCATTGGTTGCATTTTTTAATTGAGCCATAGCTTTACCCATTGTACGTGCAATTTCTGGCACTTTATCTGAACCAAAAAGCATTAGTACTATAAACAGTATAAAAACTAATTCTCCTCCTCCTATACCAAACATAACTTTTAATTTTGTAGTGGCAAAGATATTAAATTTTGCAGCTTAGAGTTTTAAAATTAACTTAAAAAGTCCTTGAAAATGCATTTAATTAAAATAAAAAAGCTCATCAAGCATTTATAAACCTGATGAGCTTTTTATAAGTTTTTAATTTATTTAGTCAAATTTTGACTTTGTTTCTGCTTTTGGCCAAGAGTTATTGGTTACATCAATATCAGCCGTTAGCAATTGCGGGTCAATTTGAATACTCTTAATTGCTTTTGTTGTAGCATATACTTTTCTAGCCGTATCATTACTTTTTCTCCAGATTTGCGCTGGATATTTGTAATTATCTTTAGAACCATCTTCGTAAGTAATCTCAACTAAAATCGGCATAATCATTCCGCCTGGTTTGTTAAATTCTACTTCGTAGAAATACTTAGGAGATTTGATACTTGCTTTTTCTTCAGCTGTAAAAGTCTGATCTACATAATCTGCTAAAGGTTTGAAATCTTGCACTTTTAGAGCTTTTTTCTTAGAATCGCTCACTTCTGCATTATCTCCAGCGACTAAGTAAACAAAAGGTCCTTTTTCATATCCAAAACGTCCTTTTCTAACTTTTACGTCTTTAATATCTGTAGTCGGAGTATCTGAAACGTAATATTGTTTTACGTCTTTAATTCCGATATCTACGAAATCTGTTGAGTAGAACCAACCTCTCCAGAACCAATCTAAATCTACTGCAGAAGCATCTTCCATTGTTCTAAAGAAATCTTCTGGAGTTGGATGCTTAAACTTCCATCTGTTTGCATATGTTCTGAATGCATGGTCGAATAATTCTCTTCCCATGACTACTTCTCTTAAAATATTAAGACCTGTAGCTGGTTTTCCGTACGCATTATTCCCGAATTGGTGGATTGTTTCAGAGTTTGACATAATTGGCTCCAAGAACTTTTGATCACCGCTCATATAAGGAACAATATTCCTTGCAGGCCCTCTTCTTGAAGGGAAATTTGAATCTAATTCCTGTTCAGCCAAATATTCTAAAAATGAATTCAAACCTTCATCCATCCAAGTCCATTGGCGCTCGTCAGAGTTTACAATCATTGGGAAGAAAGTGTGTCCAACTTCGTGGATAATAACACCAATCATTCCGTTTTTAACTTCTTTGCTAGTTACTCCATTTTCGTCAGGACGTCCATAATTCCAACAAATCATTGGATATTCCATACCTTGATCTTCTGCAGAAACTGAAACTGCTTTTGGATAAGGATAATCAAAAGTATGAGAAGAATAGCTTTTTAAAGTATGAGCCACAACCATTGTAGAAGTTTCTCCCCAAAGCGGGTTTGCTTCTTTTGGATAAACAGACTCTGCCATAACAGTTCTGTTTCCAATTTTCACAGCCATTGCATCGTAAATGAATTTTCTTGAAGAAGCAATTCCAAAATCACGAACATTTTTAGCGCTAAATTTCCAAGTTTTCTTCTTTTCAGAGAAACCTTTTTCAGCTGCTTCCGCTTCTGCCTGCGTTACAATAACTACAGGTTTATCAAATGATTTCTGCGCCTGCTCATAACGTTTAACCTGCTCAGCAGTAAATACTTCGCTTCTGTTCATCAATTCTCCAGTTGCGTCGATTACGTGATCTGCAGGAACTGTAATGTTTACATCAAAGTTTCCGAAAGGAAGAGCAAACTCTCCGCTTCCCCAAAACTGCATGTTCTGCCATCCTTCAACATCATTGTAAACTGCCATTCTTGGGTAGAATTGAGCAATCACGTATAATTTATTGCCGTCTTTCTCGAATAATTCATATCCTGAACGACCGCCCTCTTTTCTGTAGTTATTGATATTATACCACCATTTGATAGAGAACGAAATTTTTTCTCCTGGTTTTAAAGGCGAAGTCAAATTAATACGCATCATGGTTTCATTGATCGTATAAGACATTGGACTTCCTTTAGCATCTTTAACTTGCTCAATATTAAAACCGCGCTCTAAATCTTTTTTCAAATATTTAGAAGAAAAACCATCAAGCGGTAAAACTTGACTAATTTTATCACTTTCCGCTAATGAAGTTTGCGTATTTGCTTTCGCTTGATTTTGATCTAATTGCACCCATAAATATTCCAAACTATCTGGTGAATTATTAGTATAGGTAATGGTTTCAGAACCGCTTAATTTTGAATTTTTATCGTCCAATTCAACATCGATTTTGTAATCTGCTTGTTGTTGGTAATAAGCAGGTCCTGGAGCTCCAGAAGCTGTACGAAACATATTTGGTGTCGCCAGTAAATCATACATTTGGCTAAACTTGTTTGTGTCGTATTTTCCTTGTTGTTTGGCAGGGGCTGTTACTGGTTTATCCTGCGCCACTAGCATTGCAGGAAAAAGCAATAATAATGAAAGTTTTTTCATAAAAATTTAATGGTAATTTCTTTAGGCTGTGAAAATAGTAATTAAAACATTAATTTTATCAATACTTTAATATTTTAACAATTCTTTCCTTGAAGATTCTGTAAAAAGAACACTTCTTTTGGTATCAAATGCTGAAATATGTGTAATGTTTTGCTGTTCTGAGTTCCAATCAACCAAAATAGTATTTGAAATTTCAAGGGTTTTAAATTTATCTATATCCTTAATTCTTGAATAACAAACCAAAACATCATCAGCTTCAACTTCTTTAGATAAAAAAGTTATGTCTTTTTGCTGTCCATTTACTTTAATTGAAAAATGTTCAGATAGATATTTTTTTAATAATTCAACATCTGCCGGAGTTTCTTTGCTCGTACCAACAAATGTCTTTTTGTGATACTTCTTCTCCATTGCATTATTTAAATCATCAATAAAAATTCGGGAAGTAATCTGCAGCATCTTCTTTTCAGCAGCATAATTTACTTGAAAAACCCCTACATAAAATTTATGAAAAACAAATGCCGAAGTCAATACAAACAAAACTCCCAGCAAAGGATAAATTATTCTTTTTTTCATTTTTGGGCAGCCTCAGCTTTCTTAAATTCTTTATTCTTATTAATCATGAAATCCATCAACTGGAATTTCTGATCTGGATCTACTAATTCTTTCGAATGCGGATCATTTGAGCAATACATCAAAAACAATTCTACTTCATCATCTTTAAGATTGAGTGTTTTAGAATAAAAATCTTTTGTAAAGTTATCTTTAGCATATTCTACAAAAGCAATATCCGTGATTTCCTCCTCTTTTACTTCTTCTTTTTTGCTCAAAAGTTTTTTGACATCTTTAAAGATGCGAACAAAATCAGTTCCGTATTTTATAGTCTGATCAGAAAGCATAGCATTATTTTTTGCGGTAGACTGTTTATCGTCCTCAAACTGCATATCAACGTATTTCTGAGAACCGCCTTGCAATGATTTTACTTTTAATTCCTTATGAACCACAACTTCTTTAAGCTGATTGTTAACCAAATCAAGCTTTATTTTCAAAAGAACCTCAGCACAATCTTTCTCAGTCAAAACCATTTTTTTTGATTGAAATGTCAAGCCAGAAAACAACAAAGTGTCTTTAGGCTGCGCCATGATATCAAACAAACCGCCAGAACCAATAAATGTTCTAACATTCGCATTAATATTCATTACATAACCACTTTCAATGGCTAAAAAATCGTTTACAACCTGACCGTGTAATGGTTTCCTGAAACCGTTTTGTCCTAATACAAATTGACAAAATAAGCAGACAACGAGTACTCCTAATTTATTTTTCATTTTCGAGAATTGTTAGATATTTTCTTGCTAGATCTGTGATTAAAAACATACTCATTGTTTTGTTTTTACTATTCAAAGATACAGCAAAATCAGCATCATCCACACAAAATAATTGAAATCCTTTAATATCATCGACAGGAATTTTCAATCTATCGGTATAATAATTCTCCTCAAAAAGATATTCTAGTTTTCTAAAAAGAGCTTCTTTTTTCTCTACATTCACTTCTTTTTTCAACATTGCAGTTCGTCCCGAAATCTTATTCAATAACTTATCAATAGATGTTGAAGTCGCAGTATAAACTTTTCGTTCTGCTGGCGTGTATTTTTTTTGTCCGTACGGAATAATCCCAAGATTTTCGGCTGTTATATTAGCATTTTCATTAACAACCACCTCTTTCAGCTCCACTTCTTTTGCAGTCATTTTTACAACTAAAGAAGTATTAGCCAAATGTTCTTGAGCAATTCTAATCCTTACAGGATCTAAGTTTACAGCAGAAAAAACCAAAACATCTCCTTCCCGTACGGCAATAGAAAAATTACCATCAGAATCAGAAACAGCAGTTGCTTGAGTGGCATTATTTATAATATTTACTCCTTCAACAGGACTAGATTGCTCTTGCACTTTTCCCACTAAAAGTTTAACATCATTTTTTTGCCCAAAACTTATCTGAACAAAAAAAAGAACAATAATCGATATAATACTATTTATTCTCACCAGCAATCATTTCTTTATACTTTACAGCCAATTCTCCTAAAAGAAATTCTGTAGAAGTTTTATTTTTTGAATTCAAAATGGCAGTAAATTTGTCATTTTCCACAGCATAATATTCAAAGCCTTTTACATAATCTGCCGGAATTTTTAATCGATCGATAAAATGCTCCAGACTAAACATGTTTTCAAGAAGTTTCATAAAAAATTCTTTCTTCTCAACAGCAACCTCTTTCTTAAGCATCGCAGTTCTTCCCGAGAAAAAATTCAGCAGCGGATCTGCAGAAATAGAACCTCCAGCCATCATACCAGCATCTGCTGTAGCATTTAGCGCAGTCGCTGTCTGCAACTTACGCTCTGCTGCAGTGTATTTCTTTTGCCCCAAAGGCACTATCCCTAAACTTTCAGCATTAATATTATCATATCGCTTTACAACAACCTCTTGCAGCTGATACATCACCATAGTAAGATTGACAGAAAAATTAAGATTTGAAAAATCTTCTTGTTTCAGCAAAACTCTTTTTTCTTTAAAACTTATTGAAGAGAAAACCAGAACATCATCTGCTTTTGCCAAGATCGAAAAAGATCCAGAAGCATCTGTTGTCACAGTTTCTTCTGTTTGCGCATTGATTACATAAATACCTTCCAAATCAGAGGTATTCGAAACCACTTTACCATTAAAAACAGAACGATCCTGATTTTGCGACCAGCAAACCTGACCTGCCACAACAATTAAAAAACAAGTAATTTTCTGAAACAAAATAAAATAATTTAAAAATATTCTTAAAACGGTAAAAATATCTTAAGTCACTCCAAATTTAATATTAACGACATGGTAAAAATATGTTAATTAAAATATTAAAAATTCAAACAAAAACAGAGTTTTTAATACCTTTAACAAACAAAATTTGAGTTTAAAAATCATGAAAAGCATTATCATTGCAAGCACTTCTACTTTGCACGTAGGCAACTACTTAGAATATCTTTTACCTACTTTAAAAACACATTTTAAAAATTGCAAAACAATTTTATTCATTCCTTATGCACGCCCAAGCGGTATTTCACACGATGAATATACTCAAAAAGCTTCGGAGGCTTTTAGCACAATCAATATCAATGTTAAAGGAATTCATGAATTTGAGAATCCACAAGATGCAATAAAAAATGCTGAGGGAATTTTTACGGGAGGAGGCAATACTTTTTTACTGGTTACTCAGCTTTATAAAAACAATATTATGCAACTGCTTTCTGAAACTGTAAAAAACGGCACTCCTTATCTAGGCTCAAGTGCAGGAAGCAATATTTGCGGTTTGTCAATGCAGACTACTAACGACATGCCTATTATTTATCCACCGAGTTTTCAAACTTTAGGATTAATCCCTTTTAACTTAAATCCGCATTATCTGGATGCCGATTTACAATCTAAGCACATGGGAGAAACTCGCGAAACAAGAATCAAAGAATTTCATGCTTTCAATTCAATTCCAGTTTTAGGCTTAAGAGAAGGAAGCTGGCTAGAAGTTAAAGGAGAAAAAATTACTTTGAAAGGAGATCTAAAAGCTCGTTTGTTCAGACAAAACCAAGCCCCAATCGAACTAGAACCAGAAAGCGATTTGAGCGATTTGAAATAAAATCCCAATTTTTAAATTCCAAATTCCAAAATAAAAAAGTAACTAAATGTGAAAATTGGGATTTGGAATTTAAAAATATTAGAATTTACATTTTGTTCAAAAGCAAAAAGCCTCAAACAATGTTTGAGGCTTTTGAAGAGCGAAAGACGAGGCTCGAACTCGCGACAACCAGCTTGGAAGGCTGGAGCTCTACCAACTGAGCTACTTTCGCATTAACCGGGTGCAAAACTAAAAAATTTAATTTTTAAAACAAAATAAAAATCAAAAAATTTATTTTCACATAAGTAAAACGTGTTTACTTTTTAGAGCGAAAGACGAGGCTCGAACTCGCGACAACCAGCTTGGAAGGCTGGAGCTCTACCAACTGAGCTACTTTCGCATTGGTTGTGCAAATATAAAAAGAAAGTTCAGTTCAAAACAAGCTTTTGGACAAAAAAAATCAATAAAAATCGACATTTTTTTATAACTTATTTAAAATTAAAAAGTTATAAAAGCAATATTTTTTCAAAAAATATGATTACAACCAGAGAAATTCAATCAAAAGAAACTTATGCCGTTTGTCAAACTATTTCAAGAAAAGGAAAACCTATAGAAAGTTGCGTCTTTAAAGGAGGCGATCTAGAATCTACCCGTCATTTTGGTTTATTTGAGGATAAAAAATTTAACAGGAATTATTTCGTTATTTGAAAAAATCAACCCTATATTTGTCGCTCAAAATCAAGCTCAGATTCGAGGGATGGCTGTTTTGGAACCCATCAAAAGATGAATACCAAATACTTGGTGAAACATTTGAGATTAAAATGTTGAAGAACATATTTGATGTTTAAAAAATTATAAAATGAAAAAACTTTACTCATTAGTAGTAATATGCCTTTTTCTGGGCTGTAAAAAAGAAGACCCGAAACCCGCACCTATTGTCAAAAAAAAGGTGCCAGCAATTATACTTACTGACGAGAGAACAGTTGAAATAGACACAGCATTAATAGGAACTTATAAAAATGAAACCTTAAAACAGTTTTACGCCGCATCTGAAAATCAAACCGTATGGGGAAATCTTAAAAAGAGGACTTTTGTTTTATCGCAATTAGAAAAATCTGAAGAACTTGGCTTAGAACCAGAAGATTATAAAATATCTCAACTAAAAAAATTCGAAAGTAAAGTCGCTTCGTTAAACGATAAAGATTTAGCTAAGTATGATATTTTGCTGACTTTTAATTTTGAAAAATTTCTAAACCATATCTATAAAGGAAAGCTAGATCCTAAGAAATTGTATACCAATTGGGATTTGGACGAAAAAGAATTTGATGTGAATTCTGTTTTAATTAAAGGATTCAACAAAAATAAATTAGACAGCATTGTCGAAAATATTCAGCCTAAAACACAAACTTATAAAGAGTTACTAAAAGCGCTGGAAATCATCAATACTTTTCCAGAGGACAATATAAACACCATTGAAGCAACTGATAAAATTGTTTTAAACGATACCAATCCCGCTTTAACAAACATTAAAAAAAGGCTCTTGTATTGGAATGATATGTCAGGAAAAGACAGCCTTAACAATATTTACAACCACAAAACTTTTGAAGCAGTTAAAAGATTCCAAGAAAGGCACGGTTTAGCTTCTGACGGAATTATCGGAGCTGGAACTATTCGGGCTTTAAACTATTCTAAAGAAGATAGAAAAAAACAGATTATTGCCAATTTAGAGCGTTGGAGATGGTATCCGTCAGAATTGGCTGAAAATTATTTCATTATAAATATTCCAGATTACAGCTTAAATGTTGTTGAAAATAAGGACACAACTTTAGTTAGAAATATTGTGGTTGGAACCAGCAAAAGAAGAACACCTATTATTACTTCTTTTTTAAAAACGGTTGTTTTTAATCCGACTTGGACCGTTCCTCCGACAATTTTAAAAGAAGATGTGGTTCCAGCTATGAAAAGAAACCGAAATTATCTGGCCAATAAAAACATTACTATTTACGATACTGCTGGAAAGGTAGTTTCTCCAATGGCTTGGAATGAAAACAAACCAAACAATTATCGTTATGTACAAAGTCCTGGTTATGATAATTCGTTAGGACTAATGAAAATTTTATTTCCAAATCACCATAGTGTTTATTTACACGATACCAATCACCGCAATATTTTTGGACGCAACAACCGTTCTATGAGTTCTGGATGTGTTCGTGTCGAAAACCCACTTGAACTTGCCCAACATATATTAGATGTTGACGGAAACTGGCCACAAGATAGAATTGACACTATTATTGCGAGTAAAACAACGATGAGTTTCAAGATTACCAAAAAATATGCTTTGTACCAATGGTATTGGACAGCATGGAGCAAAAAAAATCAGCTCATTTTTAGAGCTGATATTTATGATTTAGATTCGGATTTATATAAGCAATTAAGAAATTAGCCTTTCTTCCATCGCAAAACTTCTTGAAGGATGGTAGATATACAAACACGATTTGTCTTTTATTAATTGAATAATTTCGTTTGTCAATTCAACTGGAAGTGCTGGACAGCCTTGGCTTCTGCCTAATCTTTTATGATTTCTTATAAAAGATTCAGACACATAATCTGCACCATGCATTACAACGCCTCTTTCACGAGCATTGTCATTTACGCCATTCTCTAAACCATCTAAACGCAATGAAGCACCATGTTTTCCTTGATAAATTTCACCAGTTGCATAAAAACCTAAACTGCTTTTAAATGATGAATTGAGATTTGAAAATGCTGAAGCAAATTCTTCACCAGTATTTCTACCGTGAGCCACAAGAGAATTAAACAAAATGGTATTGCTAGTTAGATCAATCACCCACAAACGTTTAGTGTTTGATGACAAACTGAAATCAATTAATGTTAAGATATTTTTCTTGATCACTCCTCTTTCTTTCAACAAATAAAATCCTTTTAAAGCTTCTGAGAAAGTTTTAAGCTCAGGCATTTTAAAGTTGTTTGAATTTAATGAGTTATAAACGCTCTCGATTTTAGAATCTACTGTAACTTTTTCGACTTTAGCAATCGACTTTACAATGGCATTTTTTTTAAGATCGGCTGTGTTTTTTGAATCTTTTCCAAAAGACAATAGCAAAAACACAAATAACGGATAAATTTTGTAAATCATTGAATTTCTTTAGGTTAAACAAAAAATTTGGGTATCGCAAAAATATAAAAAAATCACGCCTTGCAAAATATAAGCCTGATTTTCAAGGCTTTTTTACTGAAATTTTAACATTATTAACACAAATTTGCTTTTCCTGTAAGATTTTATCTTATGTTAAAAATCACAAGATTTTAAGCCGTTTCTTAAAAAAAGTAAAACAAAAATGAACAATCTAGAAACCTAAACTGTAACAAGTAGAACAAAATTGAGTCTATTGCTACTATAAAAAAATATATTTGCACTTTATTCCGCATCAAAAAAACCAATGAAAAAAATCACATTCTTCTGTTTTCTACTATTATCTATGTGGAGTTATGCCCAAAAAAAGTCAATTCAGGCGCAAGTAACTTCACATACCATATCTATTGACGGAAAACTAGATGAATCTGCATGGGAAAGTGTACCAGTTGCTACTGACTTTATCATGCTCGAACCAGACAACGGAAAAGCTATTCCGTATGAAAAACGAACTGAAGTTAAAGTCATATATAATAATGATGCGGTTTATATTGGCGCGATGATGTATGATGACGAACCTTCAAAAATTTTAAAGGAAATCTCTCAGCGAGATAATTTTGGAACCGCAGATCTATTTGGTGTTTTTATAAATGGTTTTAATGACGGCCAGCAAGATTTTATGTTTTATGTATCTGCAGCCGATGTTCAAGGCGATTGCATTATGACCGATGCAAATGGCGAAGATTATTCTTGGGATGCCGTCTGGATCAGTAAAGCAGCTATAGCAGATAACGGATGGATTGTTGAGATGAAAATTCCGTACTCGGCACTGCGTTTTTCTGGAGAAAATAAACAAATCTGGGGAATCAACTTTTTCAGAGAAATTAAACGTGACCGTTATAAATATACCTGGAATTTTGTTGACAGAAAGATTGGAACCTTTACACAACAGGCTGGAACTCTTGAAGGAATTCAAAACATTAAACCTCCTACTCGACTGTTTTTTATGCCTTATGCATCGTATTATCTAAATGCCGCCGACGGACAAAAAACATATGGAACAATTAAAGGAGGAATGGATATTAAATATGGTATAACTGATGCTTTTACAATTGATGCCATTTTAATTCCAGATTTTGGACAGACAAAATACGACGATCAGATTTTAAATCTCGGGCCTTTTGAACAGCAATTTAATGAAAATAGAGCCTTTTTTACGGAAGGAACAGATTTGTTCAGCAAAGGAAATATATTTTATTCCCGAAGAATTGGAGGCGCTCCATCCATAGATCCTTCATTAAATGAAAACGAAGAAATTACAGAATTACCCGCAGCCGTAAATTTGGTTAATGCCTTAAAATTATCAGGGAGAACAAAAAACGGACTTGGAATTGGTGTTTTAAATGCCGTTACAGAAAAAACTTTTGCTACCATAAAAAATACTGAAAGCGGAGAAACAAGACGTGTAATTGTAGAACCGCTCACCAATTATAATGTTTTGGTTTTAGACCAACGTTTCAGGAAAAATTCCTCGGTTACTTTTATTAATACAAATGTTAGCCGCAACGGACATTCTAGAGACGCCAACGTAACAGGTCTGGCTTGGGATTTAAACACAAAAGCCAATACTTATAGTCTATTCGGAAATGTAAAATACAGTTTAATAAATGACATCAAAGATAAAAGCGGTGTTTTTTCGACAATAACTTTGGCCGAAACGAGCGGAAATTATAGATATAGCGTAGGTTCTGATTTTGTAACTAAAGATTACGACCCTAATGATCTGGGCATTAATTTCTATACGAATTATTACAACTTTTATGGAAATGCCAATTATAGAATTCTAAATCCGACGAAAAAATTCAATACGTTTAGAATCAACTATAATATGTATACCGAATTCAATAAAGAATCTGGAAAATTACAAGACAATAATATTAATGCGAATTTAAATTTAACAACAATAAAAAATAATTATTACGGAACTGGCATTACGTTTTACCCATTAGAAATTAATGATTATTATGAACCACGCGCAGAAAACAGATATGTAACAATTCCGAGAAAAATAGAAACTTGGGGTAGCATTTCAACCAATTACAACCACAAATTTGCAATTGATCTGAATGGAACTTTTAATGTTTTTGATGAATCTGATCGTATTACATACGGATTTGATATTGGTCCAAGATATCGTTTCAGCGATAAATTATTACTGACTTATTTCTTTAGCTATATTCGAAAAAACAACAATAAAGGCTACATCGATCAAATTGATGGCGATAATAACAAAGCCACTCCAAACGATATTGTCTTTGCCAACCGAAATGTTGTTACGTATTCTAATACATTAGGAGGCAAATATGCTATAAATAGCGCCATGACTATAAATCTCGCTGTCCGCCAATATTGGTCTTATGCTGATAATAAAGACATTCTGGCTTTAGATTCGAATGGAGACCTTAGTCCGTATCCACAATATACTACCAATAAAAATTCAAGCTTTTATTCTTGGAATGCCGATTTGTCTTATTCTTGGTGGTTCGCGCCAGGAAGCCAAATTTCTGCTTTATACAGAAACAATGCCTCTAATTTTGAACGAGTTATTGATAAAGATTTCAGACACAATGTAGCAGGACTATTAAACAATGATGCCTTAAAACATATCTTTTCTGTTAGCGTAAAATACTTTATTGACTACAATGCTGTCAAAAATAAGATCAGAAAAAGAGCTTAGCGTGAATTAATTTTAAAAAATAAAGGCTTCTTCAATTAAATCAATATTTTTTTTTATAGTTCATTTTATTAAATATAAATGTAACATTCCTCAGGTTTCAAACTTTAGAAATGCCTTATATTTGTAGAAAACAAAAATGCAATGAACAAAAAAGTTATCCTTATGATTTTGGATGGTTGGGGAAAATCTCCTGACCCTAAAGTATCTGCAATAGACAATGCAAATGTTCCTTTTATAAACAGTCTTTATAAAAATTACCCAAGCGCACAGCTTAGAACTGACGGATTAAATGTTGGTCTTCCGGAAGGGCAAATGGGAAATAGCGAGGTTGGACACATGAATCTAGGCGCAGGAAGAATTGTATACCAAGATTTAGCCAAAATAAATTTAGCTGTAGAACACAAAACTTTAGCAAAAGAGCAGGTTTTAATTGACGCTTTTACATATGCTAAAGACAACAATAAAAAAGTACACTTTTTAGGATTAGTTTCAGATGGTGGTGTTCACTCACATACTTCTCACCTTCGCGGATTAATTGATGCTTCACAAGAATACGGTTTAGATCAGGTTTATGTTCACGCTTTTACAGACGGACGTGATGTTGACCCAAAATCTGGAGCAAAATATATCCACGATTTAGAAGAATATATTAAAGATACTCCTGTAAAAATCGCTTCTATCGTTGGACGTTACTACGCAATGGATCGCGACAAACGTTGGGAACGAGTAAAATTAGCTTACGACTTAGTTGTAAACGGTGTTGGAACTCCATCAACAAATGCAGTTGCAAGTGTTTTGTCTAGCTACGAAAAAGATGTCACTGACGAATTTATCGAACCTGTAGTTATCGTGAACGAAAATGCAAAACCCCTTGCTACTATTGTTGAAGGCGATGTTGTAATCTTCTTTAACTTTAGAACTGACAGAGGACGTGAACTTACTGAAGCGCTTTCTCAGCAAGATTTCCATGAGCAGAACATGCACAAACTAAACCTATATTATGTAACATTGACAAACTACGACGAAACGTACCAAAACGTAAAAGTAGTTTACAATAAAGATAATATCACCGAAACTCTTGGTGAGGTTTTAGAAAAAGCTGGCAAAAAACAAATCAGAATCGCTGAAACTGAGAAATATCCTCACGTAACTTTCTTCTTCTCTGGAGGTAGAGAAACTCCTTTTGAAGGTGAAGAAAGAATCTTAAGAAACTCTCCAAAAGTGGCAACTTATGATTTGAAACCAGAAATGAGCGCTTACGAATTGGCTGACGCTCTTGTTCCTGAATTGAATAAAGGTGAAGTTGATTTCGTTTGCTTAAACTTCGCAAACGGAGACATGGTTGGACACACTGGAATTATGGAAGCTGCAATTAAAGCTTGTGAAGCTGTTGACGCTTGCGCGAAAAAAGTTATTGACGCGGCTCTTGCTAACGATTACACTACAATTGTAATTGCTGATCACGGAAACTGCGAAACAATGATTAATCCTGATGGTTCTCCAAATACAGCTCACACAACAAACCCAGTGCCGATTATTTTAGTTGACAAACAGCTAAAAAGCATTCAAGATGGTGTTTTAGGCGACATTGCTCCAACTATTTTAGAATTGATGGGAATTCAGCAGCCAAATGCAATGACTTGTCATTCATTATTATAGAAAATATTTTTCTTCATAAAAAAGAGGCAAATTTTAAAAATTTGCCTCTTTTTTTACGCCTGTTTTTGTCATTTCGACGAAGGAGAAATCTCCGCGAGAAACTCTACAAAGATTGACTTCTCGTTGTGGAGCTACTTGTGGAGATTTCTCCTTCGTCGAAATGACAAGATTGCGCTTCTCAAATAATAAAATAATGATAAATCTGCTCAACGCCATAAATCACAAGTCCAATCACTCCTCCAACCAAAGTTCCGTTGATTCTGATATATTGAAGATCCTTTCCTATTTCTAATTCCAGCTTTTCAGAAACTTCTTTTCCATCCCAGCTTTTTACGGTTGACGAAATCAAATCTCCAATTACTTTTTTGTTGTTTAAAAGCATCGAAAGTAAATCGTTTTTAATAAAACCATTTATTTTGTCAATCATAATAGGGTCTTCTTTAATTCCATTTCCAAAAGTCTGAATCAATCCTGCAATATTATTTTTAATTGAAGAATCATCACCTTTATTTAAATCATTGGTAATCGACGATTTAATTTCATCCCAAATGCTATTGATATAATCCTGCACTTCTTTTTTTCCCACAAAACCCAAAATCACATCGTTAATTTTAACCCTCATTTCTTCTGAGTTTTTTACTTTTTCCAAGAAATTAAAAATGTACTCGTCAATTTTTAAGCGCACCGCACTTTCTGGCTTTTTAGCTTCATTTAGAAAGTCCTGCAAACCATTAAAAACCCCTTCTGTAATACTTTTATCAGCCAATCCAAAGCTTAGAAGCGGAGTCGAAGCTTTAACTTTTTGTCTAATTAAATCTTTATTATTAGTCAATTCGGTGCTCATAACTTCCAAAAGATTCGTTAGCATCTGATTTTTCAAATTACCTTTTTGCAAAGGTTCTAATGCCAGCGCCACCCAATCTCCAAAATTTATTCCTTCAATTTTTGCCGCAAACTGAACCTGAATAAACCTTCTGACATCTTCATCCTTTATCGTTCGTAAAATTCCCGGAATTACATTTACAGCAACTGCATTGGCAATTTTATTTGCATTTTCTTCTTTCGAAAGCCAATCTGAAGCTTTAGTTGCAAAATTGAATTCGTCTAATTTTATTTCTAATTTTTCTCTATCTAAAAACTCTTCAGATACAAAATTTCCTAAGTTCTCTCCAATTTCATTTTTCTTAGTCGGAATAATTGCCGTATGCCAAATCGGTATTCCCATTGGATGGCGAAATAATGCCACGACAGCAAACCAATCGGCGATTCCGCCCACCATCGCGGCTTCACTAAAAGCCTGAAGCATCGGAATTTTAAAGTAAATAGCAATTATAAATAACAACACTGCGACGCCCAAAAGCCCCAAAGCATTTCGCTTCATTTTCTTCAGCGCTTTTACTTTGGCAATATCTCGATTTATAATAGTTTCCATAATTATAAGCGTTTGTATTACTAATTTATGGCTTTTTTCTGAAACACGTTAACTCTATTGATTGTTTTGATAGCCACGACTCGAAAGAAGTGACTGCCGAAGCAATTCACGAATTTTCTTCAAAAATTAATTAATTGATTTGTGAAACACTTTTTTTTAAAATTTTGTTTTGAGATAATTCGTGAATTCGTGGCGAAAAATTTTAATTAAAAATTGTACTTTTGCCAACTGAAAATGGGAAAAATATGATTATCCAGAAAACTAGAGAGGAAATCGAATTAATGCGCGAAAGTGCTTTAATCGTATCAAAAACATTAGGAATGATTGCTTCTGAAATTAAAGAAGGAGTTACAACATTATATCTTGACAAATTAGCCGAAGAATTTATTCGTGATCACGGTGCAGTTCCAAGTTTCCTTGGATTGTATGATTTCCCGAATTCGCTTTGTATGAGTCCAAACGCTCAGGTTGTTCACGGTATTCCTAATAATATTCCTCTTAAAAACGGTGATGTTATTTCGGTTGACTGTGGCGCTTTTAAAAATGGTTTCCACGGAGACCATGCTTACAGTTTCGAAATTGGAGAAGTTGCTCCTGAAGTAAAAAAACTTTTGCAGGTAACTAAAGAATCTCTTTACGTTGGAATTAGAGAATTTAAAGCAGGAAATCGCGTAGAAGATGTTGGAAATGCGATTCAAAAATATACTGAAGCTCACGGTTACGGAGTAGTTCGTGAATTGGTTGGACATGGTGTTGGGCAAAAAATGCACGAAGAACCAGAAATGCCAAATTACGGAAAACGCGGACGCGGAAAGCTTTTTGTTGAAGGAATGGTTGTAGCAATCGAACCTATGATCAACATGGGAACTAGAAATATCAAACAACTAAAAGACGGCTGGACAATTTTGACCGCTGACGGAAAACCAAGTGCGCATTTTGAGCATGACGTTGCCTTAGTTGATGGAAAACCTGAGTTATTATCGACTTTTAAATACATCTATAAAGCTCTTGGAATTGAGAGTAATGAAGAAGATGAATTCAGACAAATTCCGTTAATCGTATAAATACAACCTCGTATCAAACCTGTGAAAAAACTTTTTAAATTAGTCCTTAACACTATTCCGCGTCCATTATTAATTCGTTTGAGTTATGTGGCGCGACCAATTTTAGCTTTCTCCTTAAAAGGAGACAAATTTACAGATCCAATTGACGGAAAAAGCTTTAAATCGTTCCTGCCTTATGGATACGGAAAACAACGTAATAATGTGCTTTCGCCAAGCACCCTTTCTTTAGAGAGACATCGTTTACTTTGGCTATATTTAAACGATCAAACTGATTTTTTTACAGCGCCTAAAAAAGTATTGCATTTTGCTCCCGAACAAGCTTTTTATAAAAGATTCCGCAAACAGAAAAACTTAGATTACACCACAACTGATTTACTTTCGCCATTGGCCGATGTAAAAGCAGACATTTGTAATTTGCCTTTCAAAGACAACGAATATGACGTTATTTTGTGCAATCACGTTTTAGAACACATTCCAGACGACACAAAAGCAATGCAGGAATTATACAGAGTTTTAAAACCAGGCGGAATGGCGATTCTTCAAATTCCTCAAGATTTATCTCGCGAAGTTACTTTTGCAGATGATTCGATTACAGATCAGAAAGAACGCGCTAAAATCTTCGGACAATACGATCACGTTCGTGTTTACGGACGCGATTATTTCGATAAATTAAGAAGTATTGGTTTTATTGTGATCGAAGAAGACTACACTAACAAAATTGCCCCAGAATTGGTTGAAAAATACTGTTTAGCAAAAGGCGAGATTATTCCGCTTTGCTTTAAACAGGAAAACTAATTTTTTTCACGATATAAGTGATATAAGTTCATTTAAAAGGAGTTTTCAAATTATTACTATTTTGAAAACTCCTTTTATTTTTTTGCCCAAACCTAAATTACAAGCCTAACCAAATCCCTAATCTTGGAACCTACAAAATCATTTCAGTTCTGTTTTGACATCAGTTTGGAAAAAAATCTGAATGTCTATATTCCAACCGCCTACATCGTTGAGAATACTAGTGAAATCAAATATTTAGACAAAAAAGCAAGTCCTGATGTACTTGAAAGTTTCGGAATCACTTTTGATAATTTAGATTCTAATTCAAAAAGAATATTAACAGCTTGCGATTCTCTTAAACCTGAATTTATTTTTAAAAAATTTGGCGCTAAAATTAAGTCCGCTAAAACAATTGCTGACTTACAGAAAGATTCAAAAATTGAATTTGCCATTCGTCAACATCTTAAATTCAATTTAAGTTCATTTTACGATTTAATTGTAAAAGAACAATTTCCTCTGTCTTTAAATCTTGGACCTGAAAAAGATTTTTACCGCTCAAGAGTCAGCATCGACCCGCTTGATTTTGAGCCTCAGATTCAGTTTGACAAACATTCCGAGGGCATTACCTATACTTTATCTTTAAAGGAAAATGAAACAATTTTCTCTCCAATGGACAGCAAAGTCGATATTCTGTTAGATGAACCAGGATGGCTTATTATCAATAAAAAACTGGGACAGCTAAAAGAGTTAAACTCCAAAAAACTGATGCCTTTTTTAAAGAAAAAATCTATTGAAATACCATCAAAATTAGTTGATGATTACTTCAAGAGCTTTATTCCTCAAATCGCAAAGAAAATTGATATTGAAGCGACAGGTTTTGAGATTGAACTTCGTGACAAAATCATTTCCTGCACAATTCAGCCTATTCATGATTTCTTTAAAAACTGCTATTATCTTAATCTTTATTTTGATTATAACGGATATTCATTTGATGCGAGCAAAACTAAAAAAACACATTCTTTTGTAGATTTTAGTGTTGCCAATGAACCCAAAATCATTCAATTTAAAAGAAATCCTGAAGAAAGTTTATATATCGAAAAATTAAATGAGATTGGTTTAACCAAAATCAAAAACGAGTTATTTGGATTAAATTCAGAGGCCGAAAACACAGATCCTTTTATCAATATTCAGCTGATTATTGACCATAAAGAAGAACTGAAAAATTTAGGTTTTACTATTGACAACCTAAAACTGGAAAGCAAAGAAATTGTCACGGAAAACTATACCGTTTCTGCTTCAAAAGAAACAGCTGGAGATTGGTTCGACATTAGAATAATAATTACCGTTGGAAATTATAAAATCAATTTCAGCGAAATTATTCCCAACATAAAAAGCAAAGAAAGACTTTTTGCATTGCCAGACGGAAACTACTTTTTGATTCCGCTAGAATGGTTCAGCAAATATGGTTCGCTGGCAAAATTAGCCAAAACAGAAAATGGCGTCCTTTTATTGCGCAAAAGCAATTTTACTGCTTTAGACGGAATTTCAGAAATTGACAGTGATTTAGATCAAATCCATCAAGCTGAATTTACTGGTTCTGACTTAATAAAAGCAACTTTAAGACCGTACCAAATTGAAGGTGTAAAATGGCTTTTAGGGCATTTCAACTCCAATATGGGCGCTTGTTTGGCTGATGATATGGGACTTGGAAAAACGTTGCAAACCTTATCTGTTTTGGTTTCTGTACAAGAACAATTAGGCTTCACAACCAAAACCACCAATTTTGATTTGTTTGCCAATGAAACTACTGTCGAAAGAGAACCGCTTAAGGCTTTAATTGTTCTTCCGTCTTCATTGGTTTTTAACTGGTTTAATGAAGCTGGCAAATTCACGCCGCACTTTTCGAAAATGCAATATGTGGGTAATGACAGAAAAATGCTAGCGAGCAGAATCAATTCGACCGATTTGATTTTTACAAGCTACAGCATCATTCATCGAGATATTTCTATTTTAGAAAAATACGATTTCCGCTATCTGATTTTGGACGAAAGTCAATACATCAAAAACAAAAATTCTAAGATTTTTAAAGCCATAAATAAAATCAGCACGGGGCATAAAATTGCTTTGAGTGGTACGCCGATTGAAAATTCGCTTGACGATTTATGGTCTCAAATGCAGTTTATCAATCCGGATATTTTAAGAAGTTATGCTTTCTTTATGGAAAATTTCAAAAATCCGATTGAGAAAAAGCAAAATGAAGAAGTTTTGGCAGAATTAAAAAACCTAATCGCTCCTTATATTTTAAGAAGAACCAAAGAACAGGTTTTAAAAGATCTTCCAGAATTGACAGAGCAGATTTATTACTGCGACATGGATCCTGAACAAGAGAAATTATACGAGAAAGAAAAATCTAAAGCTCGTAATTTCTTGCTTAAAACTGACGGTTCTGGCCTAGACAAAATCAATATCATTAACACTTTGATGAAGCTGAGACAATTGAGTAACCATCCAAAAATGGTCGATCAGGAATCTGAAGTTGATTCTGGAAAATATATTGCGGTTACCAATTATCTTGAAAACTTAGTAAAAGCAAAACAGAAAGTCATCATTTTCAGTTCGTTTGTTACCAATTTAAATTTTTACACCGATTGGTGCAATGAAAACAAAATAGATTTCTGTGAAATTACGGGTGAAACGCCTGCAGATAAAAGGGAACAACAGGTTAAAATGTTTCAAGAAAAAGACAATCCGCTATTATTCTTTATTTCGCTTAAAGCGGGGGGTGTTGGTTTGAATATTACAAAAGCTTCTTATGTTTTATTCTTAGACCCTTGGTGGAATCCTTTTGCAGAAAAACAAGGTGTGGCACGTGCGCATAGAATCGGGCAAATGAACAAGGTAAATGTGATTCGTTTTATTTCTAAAAATACAGTTGAAGAAAAAATCATCAAACTCCAGGAAAACAAAAAATTATTGTCTGACTCGCTTTTAGAAGAAAGTTATATCAATGATGAAATTGAAGGCAACTTAGAGTATATTTTAGGAAATTAATCGTTAAATCCAATAGAACGGCATCTTTTTCGTTATATAAAATTGTTATATTTACAATCTTACAACGTTTAAAGATGCCGAAATTTTTATATACAAGCTTTATTTTTCTTTTTATTTTCACTTTAGCGAAAGCTCAGGAAAAAGAAATCGACCCTCCATATAATATTAAAACTGCTTCTTTCATTCAAAATGGCAGTAATGTCCCGCCAATTTTTGAATTAGGCTCTGCATTTACCTTTCAATTTGATGATTTGTTTGGCAATGAAGCCAATTATTATTTTGAAGTTCTTCATTGCGATTATAATTGGATTCCAACGCAAATTCCAAAAACGGACTATATTCTTGGAATGGATAATCAGAGAATTACCGATTTTTCCAATTCATTCAATACGCTGCAGGTTTATACACATTATAGGCTTTCTTTCCCTAATCAGTTTACACAATTATTGAAGCTTTCGGGAAATTATATGTTGCGAATTCTGAATGAAGATCGAGAAGTTGTTTTTTCGAGAAAATTTATTTTATATGAAAACCATTGTACAGTTGGAGTTCAAGTAAAAAGAAGCCGTAACCTCAGCAATATTGACTACAAACAGAATTTGGATTTTGCTATTTTATCTAATGATATTGTATTTCAAACCCCGTTGCAAAATGTGAAAGTGCTTTTATTGCAAAACGGAAATTTCCATACTGAGATAAAAAATATTGCTCCTCAGTATACAATTGGCAATCAGCTAGTTTACAAATACGACAAAGAAACCCAATTTTGGGGCGGAAATGAGTTTTTATATTTTGAAAATAAAGACATTAGGGCGGCTAGTAATAATGTAGCCAAAGTAGGCTCTAACAATGATATTTACAATTCGTTTCTGTATACTAACGCCGCAAGAGGAAATCAGATTTATACCAATTATGAAGATGTAAACGGAAACTTTGTTGTAAAGAACATAAACGGTTCTAACAACGATATTGAAGCCGATTATGCTTGGGTTTATTTCAGCCTCTCTGCTCCTGCTTTTAGAATGAACAAAGACATTTATATTTCTGGAATGTTTAATAACTACAGTCTTTCGCCAGAATATAAAATGGACTACAATAACGACAAAGGAGTTTTTGAAAAAGCCATTATGATTAAGCAAGGTTTTACTAATTTTCAGTATACCGTTGCCGATAAAAAAGGCGTTGTTGATTTTGAAAATGCTATTGACGGAAACTTTTATCAGACTGAAAACGAGTACACCATCTTGGTTTATTACAAAGAAGCTACTGACCGTTATCAGCGTGTAATCGGAAAAGGAAATGCAAACTCTATCAATATAGTCAATTAAAACAATGTTAAGGTTTTAGATTAAACGATTTTTTTTTGTAGCTTTGCCTCTATAACACTCACATATATACGGCGTTAGTATGGTTTCTCAAATTACACGAGGCATAAAAATATCTGTTTTGACTAGTTTTGAAGGCACATACTTCAAAAACTACAAGATTCATTTTGCTTTTAGCTACGTAGTTACCATAGAAAATCATAGTAAAGATTCTGTACAGTTAACTTCTCGCCATTGGGAAATTTTTGATTCTCTAAATGATTTAGAAGTTGTAGATGGTGAAGGTGTAATTGGCAAAAAACCGGTTCTAAAACCTGGCGAAAACCATACTTACAGTTCTGGCTGTTTATTATCGTCTCCTTACGGCGCAATGAAAGGTCATTTTAATATGATCAATTTTACTACAACAAAGACATTCAAAGTAATTGTCCCTACTTTTAGAATGTGTGCTCCTTTTGCATTAAATTAAGATATAGTTTACAACTATTGCTTTTATCGTTATCTTAATCATAAAATTGTCAATTTATTAATTTATCCTTTGTACTTTTGTGCAACGTTAGATTATTCGTAACAAAACAAATCGTCTAACTTTAAATTGTCTAATTCACAAAATTTTAAATAACATGCTTAAAGGATTTTTCCATGTACCAAAAGCGGTAAACGAGCCTGTAAAGAGCTACGCACCAAACTCACCAGAAAAAGCTGCTGTTCAAGCTGCTTATACCACAATGTGGAATTCTCAAATTGACGTTCCTTTATATATTGGAAGCGAAGAAATTAGAACTGGAAATACAAGAAACATTACAGCTCCACACGACCACAAACACGTTGTTGGAAAATACCATTTAGCTGAAAAACAACATATCGAAAAAGCCATTGCCAATGCTCTTGAAGCAAGAAAAAAATGGGCAAACATGGCATGGGAACAGCGTGCTGCTATTTTCTTAAAAGCTGCTGAACTTATCGCTGGACCATACAGAGCTCGTATCAACGCCGCTACAATGATTGGTCAATCTAAAAATATCCACCAAGCAGAAATTGATTCTTCTTGTGAATTAATTGACTTCTTACGTTATAATGTTGAGTTCATGACTCAAATCTACAACGATCAGCCAAAATCAGATTCTTCTGTTTGGAACCGTGTAGAATACAGACCATTAGAAGGGTTTGTTTACGCTATTACTCCATTCAACTTTACTGCTATCGCTGCTAACCTTCCTGCAAGTGCTGCAATGATGGGTAACGTTGTGGTTTGGAAACCAAGTGATAGCCAAGTATTCTCTGCAAAAGTTATTATCGACGTTTTCAAAGAAGCTGGAGTTCCTGATGGAGTTATCAACGTAGTTTTCGGAGACGCTTTAATGATTACTGATACTGTTTTGGCTAGCCGCGATTTTGCTGGTGTTCACTTTACAGGATCAACTCACGTATTTAAAGATATTTGGGCTAAAATTGGGGCAAACATCCACAATTACAAAACGTACCCAAGAATCGTTGGTGAAACTGGAGGTAAAGATTTTATCATTGCTCACCCAAGCGCAAACGTAAAACAAGTGGTAACGGGAATTACTCGTGGAGCTTTCGAATTCCAAGGACAAAAATGTTCTGCTGCTTCTAGAGCTTATATTCCACAAAGTTTATGGCCAGCTGTAAAAGAACAATTGATTGCTGATGTAAAATCTATGAAAATGGGTTCTCCAGAAGATTTTGGAAACTTCATTACAGCGGTTATCCACGAAGGTTCTTTTGACAAATTAGCAAGTTATATCGATCAAGCTAAAAAAGATGCTGAAGCAGAAATCATCGTTGGAGGAAATTACGATAAATCTGTTGGATACTTTATTGAGCCAACGGTTATTTTAACTACAAATCCAAAATATACTACAATGGAAACTGAGTTGTTTGGACCAGTTATCACAATTTATGTTTATGAAGATGCTAAATGGGAAGAAACTCTTGAATTAGTTGATACTACTTCTGAGTATGCTTTAACAGGAGCTGTATTTAGCCAAGATCGTTACGCTATTGAAGTAGCTACAACAAAATTACAAAACTCTGCTGGTAACTTCTATATCAATGACAAACCAACTGGAGCTGTTGTAGGAATGCAGCCATTTGGTGGAGCAAGAGCTTCTGGAACTAATGATAAAGCAGGTTCGGCATTAAACTTATTGCGTTGGGCTTCTCCAAGAACTATTAAAGAAACTTTTGTAACTCCAGAAGATTACAGATACCCTTTCTTAGGATAATCTGATTTTAGAGTTCAGATTTAGAATATAAAAACGCGTCTAATTTCAAAGAAATTAGACGCGTTTTCTTTTTATAGAAAAATTACTTCTCCTATTATTTTGATTTCACCTTTATCTGTCATTTCTTTCAGAATAGGACTTAAAATTTTTATTACACATGACTTCTGTAAATGTTTTTGTAATACTTTTCTTATTTATTTAAAAATCAGCACTTTAAAAAAACAAAATGTCTTATTTTAATATTTAAAAAACTTATTGTTCCCTTCAAAAAAAACTCATCAGCCTAAATTTGTTTCAATATTAAACAACATTAAAAGATCTAAATAAATTAACAGCATAAGTATGAGAAATTTAAACAATGTTCCCAAAGTTATTATGGAATCTAAAAGCATTGGACATGCCATAGATTATAAATGGACAAAAAAGAAAATAAACAAACTTTTAGACCCTATTGAAGGGAATGAAGAGCTTGAAAATGCTTTAATGCAAATCAATCATAAAGGTTCTATTGGCTTGACCGCTGCGTTATTAGAATGGATTTACTGGCGTTTTACAGGTTATAGCCAAGCTACAAACGATACGCAAAAAAGAATTGAAGCACTTTGGTGCTCTATCAACAATCGTGAACAGACCAATCCTTTATTATTTGACACCGAATTCGAAATCCCAGCAACTGGCTCTATAAACGGCGCTCTATGGATTGCATTAATGAATGTGAGAATGATCGATGTACGATACCGCAAAGGCTCTTACTTTTTACAAAATGATCTTGTCGGATTGGTATTGTTAGCGCGTCATATTACGCCAAAAAAGAAAAACTTCGACCATTGGTTTGCCCAAACTATTATAAACTTAACCCATTCTCATCCTAATCCTTACAGAAATGATGTTTTGGACGAAAGCGACGAAGCAGTATACGATTCATCAAATGAGCCCGTAATCTCCAGAGAGTTTTTCTTTGATGAAACATTCCAATATTCAGTTGAAGCATCAGAGAATGCTATTCATGCCTTCATTGATAATTTAGACCTTAAAGCAAACAGCTTTTTAAATCTTCCGAAAAAGGCTTCGTAATTTTTAAACTGTTTAGTTTTGTTCAAAAAAAAATAACCCGCTTAGAATATCCTAATCGGGTTATTTGTTATTAAGGTTTAAATTTTAAGGGAAGATGAACCACTTTTTTAGTTTCAAAAAATTCATCTTCAAAAAAATCAGCTAAATCATATAAAGTAGCACTTGGAAAATCCTTTAACTCTTCGGTTAAATCACCGCCTTTCAGATAAAGAATTCCATTTTTTAACATGTGTTTGTGCTGTTTCTTGATTTTATCTTTAATCCATGAAACAAAATCTGGCATATTAGTAACTGCTCGGCTTACAATAAAATCGAAGTCTCCTTTTACCAATTCAGCACGCTTTTGTTCTGCTTTTACGTTCTTTAACTCAAGTGCATCAACAACACCTTGAACCACTCTTATTTTTTTGGCAATAACGTCAATCAAATAAAAACGGGTTTCAGGAAAAAGAATCGCTAACGGAATTCCAGGAAAGCCTCCGCCTGTTCCAACATCCAAAACTGTTGCTCCAGGTTCGAACTTCATAACCTTGGCAATTCCTAATGAATGCAAGATGTGTTTTGTATATAATGAATCAATGTCTTTACGCGAAATAACATTGATTTTTTCATTCCAATCGTGGTATAAAAAGTCTAATTTTTGAAATTGTTCGATTTGAAGATCAGTCAAATTGGGAAAATATTTCAATATCTCATCCATTGCTATAATTTTTTAACAAAAGTACTACTTTACGATTGAAATATTTAACTCAATTTTGTAAATTGAAAATTTATAATAATTACCTTTGAAATCTATTTAAATTAATTATGAATAACACTGCTCCAACTTTTGCACGGCAAGACAATTTAAAGTTTTTTAGAACGCTTAACTCTCGCGTTAACAATTACTTTAAAGAAAATAATATCAAAAAAACCGGAAACTGGCAATTACATTTAAAAGCTGTTATTCTATTTGCTGTTTTTTTAACTCCGTACTTTTTAATCCTTACGCTTGACATGCCGTTTTGGGTAATGTTGCTTTTATCAATCGTAATCGGAATTGGAATGGCAGGTGTCGGAATGAACGTAATGCACGACGGAAATCACGGTTCTTATTCGACTAAAAATTGGATCAATAAATTTATGGGCGGAACCATTTACGTTCTAGCAGGAAATGTATACAACTGGCAAGTACAGCATAATGTGCTTCACCACACTTATACCAATATTCCTGGACACGACGAAGATTTAGATGCGGGCCGTATTATTCGTTTTACAAAACATGCTGAATGGCATCGTTTTCACCGTTTTCAGCATTACTATTCTGTTTTCTTATATGGATTATTGACTTTCAATTGGGCACTTACAACCGATTTCAAACAGATGCGTAACTACCTTAAAAGAAAATTATCTTATGGAGAGCCAAAAAGCCCAAAAATTCTTTGGACCACTTTAATCATTACTAAAATCATTTATCTTTCGATCTGGATTGTTCTTCCAATTCTTATTGGAATCACTTGGTGGAAAGTGCTTTTAGGATTTTTTGTAATGCATTATACTGCAGGTTTAATCTTAAGTATAGTATTTCAATTAGCTCACGTTGTTGATCATACAACAAATCCAACTCCAAATGAATTAGGAGAAATGGACAACACTTGGGCAGTTCACCAATTATATACAACGACCAATTTTGCTCCAAAAAACGCAATTGTAAATTGGTACACAGGTGGTTTAAATCATCAGATTGAACATCATATTTTCCCAAATATCAGTCATATTCATTACGGTAAAATTGCTCAAATTGTAAAAGAAACAGCAAAAGAATGCAATTTGCCTTATTACGAATATAAAACAATGCGAAGTGCTGTTATTGCTCACTTTAAGCATTTACGCGAATTGGGAATGAAGCCAGAATTAGCAGTTTAAGAACTAAAAAGAAATCTATTAATAATTAACCTTCCTTAATAAACACAGCAAATTAAGGACATTCAAAAATTTTATAATGAATCATATTCTTTCGGACAGAATCAACAACTTAGCGACTTCGCAAACATTAGCAATGGCTGCTTTAGCTCGCGAATTAAAAGCACAAGGAAAAGACATTATCAGCTTAAGTTTAGGTGAACCAGATTTCAATACACCTGATTTTATCAAAGAAGCAGTAATTAAAGCAGTTAACGAAAATTATAGCACTTATTCTCCAGTAGAAGGTTACCTTGAATTGAGAGAGGCAATTTGCAGAAAATTCAAAAGAGATAATAACTTAGATTATAAACCATCTCAAATTGTAGTTTCTACAGGAGCAAAACAATCTTTATACAACATTGCGCAAGTAATGTTAAACGACGGTGACGAGGTTATTTTACCTGCACCATACTGGGTTTCTTATTTCGAAATCGTAAAACTTTCTGGCGGAGTTCCAGTTGAAGTTCCAACTTCTGTCGAAACCGATTTCAAAATGACACCAGAACAATTAGAAGCTGCAATCACACCAAAAACAAAAATGATGTGGTTCTCTTCTCCATGTAACCCTTCAGGGTCTGTTTACAGCAGAGAAGAATTAACAGCCTTAGCTAAAGTTTTAGAAAAACACCCAAATATTTATGTAGTTTCAGATGAAATTTACGAGCACATTAATTTCTCAGGAACTTTCTGCAGTATCGGTTCAATCCCAGGAATGTTAGATAGAACGATCACTGTAAACGGAGTTGCAAAAGCATTCGCAATGACAGGATACAGAATTGGTTATATCGGAGCTCCTGAATTTATCGCAAAAGCGTGTACAAAGATCCAAGGACAAGTAACATCTGGCGCAAATTCTGTGGCGCAAAGAGCTACAATTACTGCTGTAGATGCTGATCCAAGCGTATTAAACGAAATGGTTCAAGCTTTCCACGGTCGTAGAGATTTAGTGGTTGGATTATTACAAGAAATCCCAGGCATCAAAATTAACGTTCCAGAAGGAGCATTCTACGTATTCCCAGACGTTTCTTCTTTCTTCGGAAAAACTTTAAAAGGACACGAAATCAAAGATGCAAACGACGTTTCTATGTACCTTTTAGCTGAAGCAAACGTTGCAACCGTAACAGGAGATGCTTTCGGAAATCCAAACTGTATTCGTTTCTCTTATGCAACAAGCAACGATATTTTAAAAGAAGCATTACGCAGAATCAAAGAAGCTTTGACTGCATAAACATATTCTAAGTTTTACTAAAACAGCTTAAGGTTCAAAAGTTTCATCACTTTTATACTTTAAGCTGTTTTTTTTGGCGTGTCCCATCCCGATAGCTATCGGGAGGCTATCCACTATATCTTTTATGGCGAACCCCGCCATAAAAGGATATCGCTCCTATCCCTCACGCAAACGGCATACGAGAAACATCATTCTACAAAAGAAAATTTTTGAGCATTTAAAATTGGTGAAATTCGAGAAATCCGTGACGAACAAAAAAAAGAGTTTCAAAATTCCCATTCCACAATATTATAAAACTCAAAATGTAATCCTATAAAAATAAGCATGTTATAATTACAAACTTTGTAGCATATTAATTTTTAAAAATTATAGGTCATGACACATGCAGAAGAAACCACAACAGAAACCATTAAAACTTTAGAAGGATTAATTTCAATTCTGGAAGATGGAAAATTAGGATATACAAATGCAGCGGAACATGTAGAAAATCCAGCAATGAAAACTGATTTTCTTGAATACGCCCGCGAAAGAGCTTTATTTATTGTTGAGTTACAAAACCAAATCAACAAACTAGGAAAATCGACAGATACTTCTGGCGGAGGTCCGCTTGGGGCTTTACACCGTACTTGGATTGATATAAAATCTGCCTTTACCGATGGTGACACAGAAGCTATCATAAATGCCTGCATTACTGGTGAAGAAGCCGCTATCGAAAAATATAAAATGGCACTCGAAGAAAATCATCTAGAACACGATCAGGTATATATTGTTTCAAAACAGTTAAACAGTATTCAAAATACTTTATCACAAATTAAAATGAGAGCAAATTAATCGATCGATTCATGCTTTTTTTTTTGAGAACTGCTCGGTCTTCAGATTGGGCAGTTTTTTTCGTTATGCTAGTCAAATCTTACTTATATAAAAAAAACAAGAAATAACTTACTTCTTATTATTGTTTTTTTATATATTTAAACAATTTAGATTATGAAATAAATGAATATGAAATCGGACGAAATCAAAAAACTTTTTGAAAAATTTGAATCAGCTACATTAGAATTAGAAGGAATTGAATGTTGGAGTGCACGCGACTTACAATTATTACTTGGTTATAGTAAGTGGGAAAATTTTGAAAAAGTAATTCAAAAAGCTAAGGATGCCTGTAAAAACGCGGGTGAAAATATAGACAACCATTTTCCTGACGTCAGGAAAATGGTTGAGCTAGGTTCAAATTCTGAAAGATCAATAAATGATATCGCACTAACACGTTATGCATGTTATTTGATTGCTCAAAATGGGGACAGTAGAAAACAAGAAATTGCATTCGCACAAAACTATTTCGCAGTTCAAACTCGTAAAGCAGAAATGGTTGAACAACGTCTTTTAGAATTTGAGAGAATAAAAGCCAGAGAAAAACTAAGCCAAACCGAAAAACAATTATCAGGTATTTTATATGAAAGAGGAGTTGACAGCCATGGATTTGCATTAATAAGAAGCAAAGGTGATCAAGCTCTATTCAGATTGAACACTACTACGCTGAAAAAGAAAATGGGAATTCCTGACAATAGACCCGTTGCAGATTTCTTACCTACAATAAGCATAAAAGCAAAAGACCTAGCGGCAGAAATGACTGGCTTAAATGTTCAAAGTAAAGATTTAAAAGGACAAAGCAAAATAGAGACAGAACATATTGATAACAATATTGCTGTTAGAGACATGTTGACTAAAAGAGGTATTATCCCTGAAAATCTATCCCCAGCAGAAGATGTAAAAAAGCTCCAACGAAAACTTGACGGAGACGAAAAAAAACTTTTAAGAGCTGATAAGAAAAAGAAAAAATAATTAATAAAAGATTCCGCAACTACAAAATCACCGTCTTATAAGTTAACAAATTCAAAAAAATCGCTTCATCACTAGCAAACTCAAATAATTTATTAGACCTTTGCACACTTTTTTTCGGGAATACCACAAAAGTCTAAAGTTTTAGAAATGAAGAAGAAAATCGAAATATTAGCTCCTGCTAGAGATTTAATTGGAGGAATGGCTGCCATAAATAGTGGTGCCGATGCTGTATATATTGGTGCACCTCAATTTGGAGCACGTTCAAACGCCAACAACTCTATCGCAGATGTTGCTGAACTTGTAAAATACGCGCACCTATTTAACGCACAGGTTTTTGTAGTTATAAATACCATATTGTACGACAACGAATTAGAAACTTGTCGCGCGATGATCTGGGAATTATACGATATTGGTGTAGATGCACTAATTATTCAGGATATGGCGATTATGGAAATGGACTTGCCTCCTATCGTCCTTCATGCCAGTACACAAGCTAACAATCGTGACAAAGAAAAAATAAAATTTCTTAAAGATGCCGGAATCAAACGTGTGGTATTAGCGCGCGAATTGAACCTGCATCAAATTAAAGAAATCTACGATTACGCTGATGTTGAATTAGAATTCTTCGTAACGGGAGCACTTTGCGTATCATTCAGCGGAAACTGCTATATGAGTGTGGCAAACGGAGAACGCAGTGCGAACCGTGGTTCTTGCGCACAAAACTGCCGCTTACCTTATAACTTAATCGACGGAAACGGAGATACTTTAATTAGAAACAGTCACTTGCTTTCAATTAAAGATTTAGATGTTTCAGATCAGATTCCGAATCTGATCGAAGCTGGAATCGTTTCTTTCAAAATTGAAGGACGTTTAAAAGACGTAGCTTACGTTAAAAACAACGTTTCTTATTTACGTCAAAAATTAGATAGCTTTTTAGAGGGAAGCGATAAATACACGAAAGCTTCTTCTGGAAAATGCACTTATACTTTTGATTCTGCATTAAACAGAACTTTTAATCGTGGCTATACCGATTATTTTGTAAACGACAGACACAATAGTATTGGTTCTTGGGAAAGCCCAAAATCAAAAGGACAATATATTGGTAAATTAATCAGAACTGTTGGTGGTGCTTACGAAATCGAAAACGGCGAATTATTAAACAATGGTGACGGACTTTGTTTCATCAACGAAAATAATGAAGCTGACGGAATCTACGTAAACAAAGCCGAAAATGGAAAAGTGTATCCAAACGTTCTAAAAGAAATTAAAGACGGAACTTTTATTTACAGAAATAACGATGCTGCTTTCATCAAAATCGTAGAAAGAGAAGATAGTGCGATCCGTAAAATCGGAACTACTTTATTGCTTACTGAAAACGAAAATGGTTTTGAATTAATCGCAACCGATGAAGACGGAAACGTAAGTACAGTAAAATTAGAGCATCCGAAAGAAAAAACGAAAACAGGCGAATCGATCGAAGAAAACATTAAAGTTCAGTTGGCAAAAACAGGTTTTACACCTTACAGCGCTGATGAAATCAATGTAATGTTCTCTGAAAACTGGTTCCTCCCTATTTCAAAAATCAATGAAATGAGAAGAAATGTTTTCGAACAATTATCAGAAATTCGTTTGGCAAATTACGTTCGTGAAGAACACCAATTGGTAAAAACGTCGCATCCGTATCCAGAAACGAAACTGGATTTCATGTACAACGTTTCAAACAAAACCGCTCGTAAATTCTACGAACGCCACGGTGTTACCGAAATCGAAAAAGCATTCGAATTACAATGGGATCCAGGAAAATCCCGCGTAATGACAACTAAATATTGCATCAAATACGAATTGAAAAAATGTCCGATACACCAAAAAGATATTGTAGGTGTTAAGGTAAAAGAACCATTAGTATTAAAACAGGGAGAATTGGAATACAAATTAAAATTCAACTGCAAACCCTGCGAAATGGAAATCTGGGAAAAAGATGCTGAATTTGAGATTGAAGAAGATCATTTTCATTAATTTTTACCGCAAAGTTTTTTAACCGCAAACACGCAAAGGTATACGCAAGGTTCGCAAAGATTTGAAAATAATCTTTACGAACCTTTTCTTTTACTTAAAAGCGAAACTTTGCGTTCTTTGCGTAATTCTTTGCGAACTTTGCGGTTAAATAATCTGTTATTTCCACAATCTTGTCATTTCGACGAAGGAGAAATCTTCGCAAGTAACTCCGTTCCAATAAGCCAATCTTTGTAGAGCTACTCGTGGAGATTTCTCCTTCGTCGAAATGACAAACTGTATGGTGACTTTGTCTTAAAACTAAAATCAATTACAAAATTAAATCTGCCGAATCTGCAAAATCTGCGAGAGAAATTCTTTGTGCTCTTTTTTAACTTAAAAACAAAAATATAGCGTTCTTCGCGTAATTCTTTGCGAACTTTGTGGTTAAAAACATTTTTAGCTACTTTTACTACTCAAACAATACAACATTCCAAAATGAAAATATTACTCCTAGGTTCAGGCGAATTAGGCAAAGAATTTGTCATTGCCGCACAACGAATCGGACAAACCATAATCGCAGTTGACAGTTACGAAAATGCACCCGCCATGCAAGTCGCACACGGTTTTGAAGTCATCAATATGCTCGACGGCGAAGCGCTTGATAGAATTGTAGCCAAACATAAACCTGACTTTATCGTTCCCGAAATAGAAGCCATTCGCACCGAACGTTTTTACGATTACGAAAAACAAGGAATCACCGTTGTTCCTTCAGCGAAAGCGGCAAACTTTACGATGAATCGTAAGGCCATTCGTGATTTAGCTGCAAAAGAACTTGGATTACGTACAGCAAAATACGAATACGCTACTTCTGCTGAAGAACTGCAAAAAGCAGTTCAGGAAGTTGGAATTCCATGCGTTGTAAAACCTTTAATGTCTTCATCAGGAAAAGGACAATCAACCATCAAAACCGAAAGTGATATAGAAAAAGCATGGCAATATGCCGTTGCAGGTTCGCGTGGTGATGTTATTGAAGTGATCGTAGAAGCTTTTGTTGATTTTCATTCAGAAATTACGCTTTTGACGATTACACAAAATAACAATCCAACTTTGTTTTGCGCCCCAATTGGTCACAGACAAGAAAGAGGCGATTACCAAGAAAGTTGGCAACCTGCTTTAGTTTCAGAAAAAGATTTATACGAAGCTCAGGATATGGCCGAAAAAATTACCGAAGCACTTGGCGGAGCAGGACTTTTTGGTGTCGAATTTTTCTTAACTAATGAAGGTGTTTATTTCTCTGAACTTTCTCCGCGTCCTCACGATACCGGAATGGTTACTTTGGCCGGAACTCAGAATTTCAACGAATTTGAATTACATTTACGCGCCATTTTAAGTCTTCCAATTTTCGAAATCACTTTAGAAAAAGCTGGAGCAAGTGCCGTAATTTTAGCATCAGAAGATTCTGCAAATCCAACTTTTAGTGGAATCGAAAAAGTAGCCGCTTTACCTAAAACAGATTTCAGGATTTTTGGAAAACCAACTTCAAGACCTTACCGCAGAATGGGAGTTGTTTTAAGCCACGACTCACTTTCGACTCCAATTAACGAAATAACTGAACGTGCCAAAGAAACGGCAAAATTAATAACTGTAAATTCTTAACTATGAAAAACATACTTTTAGCGACTTTCCTTTTTATTGGGATCGCAGTACAGGCACAAGACAAAAAGAAATTTGACAAACCAACAGTCGTTGAAGCTTCTTGCGGAGAATGTCAATTCGGAATGAAAGGCAAAAGCTGTGATTTAGCCGTTCGTATTGACGGAAAATCGTATTTCGTTGACGGAACTACGATTCACGATCATGGAGATGCTCACGCTGAGAAAGGTTTTTGCAATGCGATCAGTAAAGCTTTAGTTACGGGAGAGATCAAAGGAGACAGATTCAAAGCAACTTCATTTACTTTAATAGACGATAAAAAATAATGGCATTAATTCTCGAAAACATTGCCAAACACGTTTCTCTGACACCAGAAGAACAGGCGCTTTTTTTATCTAAATTAGAAACGAACACTTACAAGGCAAAAACGCTTTTATTAAATGCTGGCGAAGTCTGCAAGCATTCTTATTTTGTAAACTCAGGAATTTTAAGGAGTTTCAACATCAACGATAATATTGTTGAACATGTTCTTTCATTCGCATGTGAAGGCTGGTGGATGAGCGATATGTACAGTTATTTTTCACAAAAGCCAGGACAGCTTTTTATTGAAGTTTTAGAAGAAGCTGAAGTCGTTTCGTTATCCAAAGAAAATCAGGAACAATTGTATCTTGAAATTCCAAAGCTGGAACGTTTTTTCAGGATTTTAATTGAGAATTCTTTAGTTGCGAATCAACAGCGATTAATGGACAATTTGAGTTTACCTGCCGAAGAACGTTTTGAGAAATTCACTAAAAAATATGGATCATTGGTTCACAAAGTTCCTCAAAAACAAATCGCCTCTTTCATTGGCGTAACACCAGAATTCTTTAGCAAAATGAAAGCTCGCCTTTTGAAGAAGTAAAAATAAACCATTAAGACATTAAGATTCATTAAGCGAGACTTAATCTGTCTTATTTTTAAGAATATAAAGCTTAACTTTCTTAATATCTTAATGGTTAAAAAAACTTAAAATTGCTCAACCTCCGTAGAATGCTCCATTGCTGTTATAGCTGACTTTCCTAACATAACGGTGTTTTGAACCGCATCAAAATATGAAGTTCCTACGAAAGCTTGGTGTTTTACCGCTCTGAATCCGTTTTTCTGTAAAGCGAATTCTCGCTCTTGCAATTCAGAGTAACCTGCCATTCCGCGCTCTTTATAGGCTTTAGACAATTCAAACATACTTGTATTTAAAGCATGGAATCCAGCTAAAGTGATGAATTGGAAAGCATATCCCATTTCGGCTAAATCTTCTCTAAACGTTTCCATTTCGGCAACTGATAATTTTGCCGCCCAATTGAAAGATGGAGAACAATTGTATGCCAGCATTTTATCTGGGAATTCTTTTTTCATTGCTTTTGCAAACTTTCTTGCGTAATCTAAATCCGGATTACTGGTTTCCATCCAAATTAAATCGGCGTATGGCGCATAGCTCAAACCTCTAGCAATTCCCTGCTCGATTCCATTTTTAACATAGAAGAAACCTTCGCTTGTTTTTTCTCCTGTTAAAAATTTCCTGTCTCTTGGATCTGCATCACTTGTCAATAGATTCGCTGCATCGGCATCTGTTCGGGCAACGATTAAAGTCGAAACTCCCATAACATCTGAAGCCAGTCGCGCAGCAATAAGTTTATTAATCGCTTCTTGTGTTGGTACCAAAACCTTTCCGCCCAAGTGTCCGCATTTTTTAGCAGAACTTAACTGATCTTCAAAATGCACTCCAGAAGCTCCGGCTTCAATCATTGATTTCATTAATTCGAAAGCATTTAAGTTTCCGCCAAAACCTGCTTCAGCATCAGCCACAATCGGAACTAAATAATCTTTTTTATCTTCAATATTATTTACAGTCTGAATCTGATCGGCACGCAGTAAAGCGTTATTGATCTTTTTTACCACCATCGGAACGCTGTTTACAGGATAAAGCGATTGGTCAGGATACATTTCTCCCGCCAGATTTGCATCTGCTGCAACCTGCCATCCGCTTAAATAAATCGCCTCTAAACCCGCATCAACTTCCTGAATCGCCTGATTTCCAGTCAACGCCCCCAAACCCGCAACATAATCCTGACTTTTTAACTTTCTCCATAATTTCTCCGCACCCATTTTGGCAATCGAATGCTCAATTTTATAAGACCCTTGTAGCGTTACTACTTCGCTTGCGGTGTAAGGGCGCTCCACGCCTTTCCATCTAGGGTTCGTAATCCAATCGTTAATCAATTCCTGAATTCTGTCTTCTGTTGTTTTCATAAATAGCATAGTTAAAGTGGTTTGTTTTTTAGTGTTCAGTCGCAGTTTTAAGTGTTCAGTTTTTAACTGTGACTTTTTTCTTTGAATTTAATTTTAAACACATAGAAACATAGTCATCCTTTGTGGTTAAAGGCATTTCACTTACATAAATACACATAGCTATCTATGTGTGAAAACTAGTTTTTTCTTTTCCCTTTTTTCAATAGAAAATTAAAACCTATGTTTCTATGTGTTTAAATAAATTACAAATATTTATAGCACGGAATCGTTAGGAAATCCACAAAATGCAGATTTACAACCAATCTCTCCAGCAATTTTTCAGCTAATGGAAACTGTTGTTTTTCATGATTTTCTTCTCCTAATTCTTCCTTGATTTTTCTGAATTCATCTAAAGCCAATTCATGATAATACGCCAAATCTAATTTTCGCCCATTATCCAAAATCACTTTATTCTGAAGCCATTGCCACAATTGCGATCTTGAAATTTCAGCCGTTGCGGCATCTTCCATCAAATTATGCAAAGCAGCCGCACCTTGTCCGTTTAGCCATGAAGCCAAATACAAAACGGCAACATTGATATTTTTTCGAACACCATTTTCTGTGATTAATCCAATTGGCGGTTCAATCAAATCGGCTTCTGTGATTCTTCGATGTTCTCGTTTTACATGAATCTGATTTCGAGACGGCATTCCTTTATCAAAAACTTCTTTTGCTATTGCAACTAAATCCGGATGCGCTACCCAGGTTCCGTCGTGGCCGTTTCGAACTTCACGCTCTTTATCAGTTTTTACTTTTGCGTAAGCGATAGCATTTGCTTCTTCATTATTCTTAATCGGAATTTGAGCTGCCATTCCACCGATCGCATGAATTCCTCTTTTATGGCATCTCTGAATTACCAGATTTGAATACGCATTCATAAAAGGCGAAGTCATATTTACCTGATCACGATCTGGAACAATGAATTTTGGATTTTTTCTAAACTTTTTAATGTAAGAGAAAATATAATCCCAACGTCCGCAGTTTAAGCCCACAATATGTTCTTTCAATTCATAAATGATTTCATCCAACTGAAAACTTGCCGTTATGGTTTCAATTAAAACCGTCACTTTTATAGTTCCTCGTTTCAGATTCAGATAATCTTCTGTAAAATCAATTACAGTATTCCACCATCTCGCTTCTAGATAATGTTCTAATTTCGGAATGTAGAAATAGGGTCCAGAATTGTTTTCCAAAAGTCGTTTATGATTATGAAAAACATACAAACCAAAATCTACCAAAGAACCCGAAACTTCATTTCCTTCAATCAAAACATGTTTTTCAGGAAGATGCAAACCTCTTGGACGAACAATCAGCGTTGCGATTTTTTCATTTAAGTGATATGATTTCTGTTTCACCAAATCGGTAAACGTGATGGTTTTATTAACGGCATCAATCAAATTCATTTGTCCATCCATCAGGTTTTGCCAAGTTGGTGAAGTGCTGTCTTCAAAATCGGCCATAAAAGTTTTGGCACCCGAATTCAAAGCATTGATAATCATTTTTCGGTCTACCGGTCCAGTAATTTCCACTCTTCTGTCCAGTAAATCTTTCGGAATTTCTCCAGCTGTCCAATTACTTTCTCTGATGCTTTTGGTTTCTGGAATAAAAACCGGCATAATTCCTTGATCAAAAGTGACTTGTTTCTGTTCTCTCTGTAAAAGCAGTAATTTTCTTTGCGATTCGAATTTTTTGTGTAATTCGATAATAAACGCAGTTGCTTCTTCTGTCCAGATTTTTGGATAAGCAAGCTTTTTGTCGGCTAGGAATTCTATAGCCATTTCAGTGATCTCTAATTGGTTTTTCATAGCTGCAGATTTTAATTTTAAATTTTAAAAAACAGATTTTCTGTTTACTCTTATCATTTCGTCAAAAACAACTCAATCATAACTAATTCATAATTAACAAGTTTCAACGATACAATGTTATAAAAAAGTTTTTTACAAAACAAGCGAACGTTCGCTAAATTTAAAAAATATTTTTTTGGCGTTTATTTTTAGATTACTTACATTTGGATTATGGATATCGAAAAAGACTATATAAAACTGATCTTTGGGCTCAAAATGAAACAGGTTCGCATGCAAAAAAACCTGTCGCTTTTTGGCTTGGCCAAACTGACCAATCTTTCAAAATCATATTTAAATGAAATTGAAAAAGGAAAAAAATACCCCAAAGCGGATAAAATTTTGCTTTTGTGCAAGCATTTGGACGTGACTTATGACCAAATGGTGTCTTTAAAACTCGATAATAACCTCGCTCCGATTGGCGAAATCTTAAAATCAGGAATTTTAAAAGAGATTCCCTTAGAGCTTTTCGGGATTCAGGAAGCTGATTTAATTGATATTATTGCGAATGCTCCTGCCAAAGTCAATGCGTTTATTAGTACAATAATCGAAATTGCACAACATTATAATTTAAGCCGTGAAAGTTTCTTTTTAGCCGCTTTGCGATCCTATCAGGAAGCGCACAGTAATTATTTTGAAGATTTAGAAGAAAAGGTAATTGAGTTTTCGAAGTCTTTTCAGATTAATTTGGATTCTAAAATCAGCGTTGAAGAACTGGAAGCGATTTTAAAAGAAGAATATGAATACAACATCAAAGAAATTGCTTTTACAGATCAGGAAGCTTTAGGCGATTTGCGTTCGATTTACGTTCCGAAAAGCAAAACTTTACTGCTTTCAACCGAGCTTGACGATCCACAGAAAGCCTTTATTTTAGCTAAAGAAATAGCCTATAATTATTTGAAAATTTCTGATCGTCTGTTGACTTTCAGCTGGATTAAGTTTGAAAATTTCGATCAGGTTTTAAACAATTTTTACGCTTCTTATTTTGCAGGCGCTCTAATATTACCTAGAAAATTAGTGGTTGATAAAATCAATTCTTTTCTGGAAAATGAAAATCCAAAACCGGAAGAATTTGTTCAATTAATTGAAAGTTTTGAAGTTTCGCCTGAATCGTTTTATCAGCGATTGACCAATTTATTGCCGAAAGATTTTCAGTTGAAAAACCTTTTCTTTTTAAGATTATCGCACAAAATAGGTTCTGATTTTTATCAGATAAATAAGGAATTGCACATTACGCATCAGCAGGAACCGCATGCCAACGAAACCAACGAACATTATTGCAGAAGATGGGTTTCGGTAAAAACAATTGACGAAGCTATTAAACAAAATAAACCTCATTTTTTTGATGCTCAAATTTCGAGTTATGCGAACAGTGGCAACGAATATTTAGTTTTTTCATCGGCTACAAAAGATCCTTTTTTGCATGATACTATTCGAAGTATTTCTGTTGGAATTTTGATTAATCCAACCATGAAAAAGAAATTCAAACTCATTGATGCAAAACCTTTGGTAAAACGGATTGTTGGTGTAACTTGCGAAACTTGCGCAGTAAAAGATTGTTTAGAAAGAGCTGCTCCACCGATTGTTTTAGAAAGAAAAAAACGCCATGAGAATACAGATGCAGTTGTGCAGCAGTTTATGAATCAATACAGTTGACCTTTATGAAATATTTTGCCTTACTACTAACCTTGTTTTTTATCAACTTCAACCAAAAAACAGACAAACTTACTGGCCGCTATAATTATTTAATTGAAGATGACAATGCTTATATTCTAAAAGATAAAATTACTTTTAAGGATAGCGTTTTTATTTTTGATAATAAGTTCATGCCGAAAGGGAAAATTTCATATGGCAACGTAATATTATTGGATAATTTCATTAATACTGATTTAATTATCAGCATTTCAAAAGATCAAATCGAAAAAGATACGATTCCTTTTTTTATGCATGATAAGAAAAGTTCTTCTGCAAATTATCTTGATGAAGTGGTTGGGAAGGGGAAATTGGTTAGGATTAAGTAATTTAATTCAACAGATTTTCAGCCTAATAATTCGCCCCAATCTTGTCATTTCGACGAAGGAGAAATCCTCATAAGAAGCTCGACAAAGATTGGATTCACATTGCGGAGTTACTTGCGAAGATTTCTCCTTCGTCGAAATGACAAACCGTATGGTTATTTGAGGTAAAACCTTTAACCCTCTGTAACTTTGTGCCTTTGTTCCTAAAAACTTAGTCCCTCAGAACCTCCAAAACTTAGCACCTCAAAGAACTTAACCTAGATTAAGTGCTTTTCCTTTACATCGGCTGTATCTTTGTACCATAAAAATAACAAAAGGACAAAATCATGGAAAATATAGTATTGCACAAAGCAGAATCAAGAGGAAATGCAAATCACGGATGGTTGAACGCTTATCACAGTTTTAGCTTTGCGAGCTGGTACAATCCCGACAGAATTCAGTTTGGAGCGCTTCGTGTTTTGAATGATGATACAATTGCTGCCGGAATGGGATTTGGAACTCACCCTCACGATAATATGGAAATTATTACGATTCCGTTAGAAGGTGATTTGGCTCACAAAGACAGTATGGGAAATACGGAAGTAATTAAAAACGGAGATATTCAGGTGATGAGCGCCGGAACTGGAATTCAGCATAGCGAGTTTAATCCGAATGCAGATCAGCAGACTAAACTGTTACAGATTTGGTTGTTTCCGAACAAAAGAAATGTTACTCCACGTTATCAGCAAATCACTTTGGATGTTGCTGACAGACATAACAAATTGTCTCAGGTTTTATCACCAAATGCAGATGATGAAGGAGTTTGGATTCACCAAGACGCTTGGTTCAACATGGGTAATTTCGATTCTGGAGTTACTGCTGAATATAAAATCAAAAAAGAAGGAAACGGAGTTTATGCTTTCGTTTTAAAAGGAAATGTTACAATCAACGGGCAGGAATTAAATTCTCGCGATGCGGTTGGAATCTCAGGAACTGATACTTTAAACATTAAAGCCAATACAGATGCTGAATTTTTATTAATGGACATTCCGATGAATTATTAATTCAAACAAATAACAATTAATACCTGTACTTTGAAACGATAATAAATCTGGAAATCAGATTATTGTCGTTTCTTTTTTTATTTCATTTCAAAAAAGAAGACTAACTTTATAAGTAAAAAAATTGGTCTGACTTTAAAATTAAACTAACTCTTAAAATTTTAAACCATGAATCCAAATAACCTCACTAAAGAATACACAAACGGCGAAGTAACGATTGTATGGCAATCTGGAAAATGCATTCACTCGGCTAATTGTGTCAAAAACAATCCAGATGTTTTTCGCCCAAAAGAAAAACCGTGGATTACTCCAGAGAAATCTACAACTGAGAAAATTATTACTACTGTTAATAAATGCCCATCAGGAGCGTTGACATTTTACATGAATAAAAAATAATCGCAAGAGACCTAACGGGTTTTAAAAACCTGTTAGGTCTTTCACATTTCTTAATCTAGGTTAAGTGCTTAAGGACAACTGCCATCGTAACTTTGTCCTATCAAAATGAAATTAATTATTTAAAAAAATAAAATTATGGCAACTACAAAATGGTCAATTGACCCAACTCACTCAGAAATTGGTTTTAAAGTTAAACACATGATGTTTACTAATGTTTCAGGAAAATTTGGAACTTACGAGGCTTCTGCAATCACAGAAGGAGAAAGTTTTGATAATGCAGATTTCAGTTTTTCTGCTGATATCGCTTCGATCGACACTGCAAATGCAGATCGTGACGGACATTTAAGAAGCGGTGATTTCTTTGACGCTGAGAATCATCCTAAATTAACTTTCAAATCTTCTGCTTTCAAAAAAATTAATGACGGTGAATTTGAATTAACTGGAGATTTAAACATTAAAGGTGTTTCAAAAACAGTAAAATTTCCAGTTGAATTTAGCGGAATCATGACTGATCCTTGGGGAAATACAAAAGTAGGCTTAAGCATAGAAGGAAAAATTAATCGTAAAGATTGGGGTTTAAACTGGAACTCAGCTCTTGAAACAGGGGGTGTTTTAGTAGGCGAAGAAGTTCGTTTAAACATTGAATTACAATTTGTAAAACAAGCCTAATCTATTTGGTTTTAGATTTAATTGGTTGGTTAAAAGCCTTGCGTTTACTCGCAGGGCTTTTGTTTTTTTTAGCCACAAATTACACAAATTAGCACAAATTATTATTTTTTATTTTTTTTTGCCACAGATGAAGAATTCCCTCAGATTAAAAATCCAAATAATCTTTTTAATCTGTGGCAAAAATTAATTTGTGGAAATTTGTGTAATTCGTGGTTATAAAAAACTCAACGTGAAGTATTTCTAAATTCTGTTGGCGACATTCCTGTTTGTTTTTTGAAGAATCGGGAGAAATATGAGTAATCTTCGTAGCCAACTTTGAATGCAACTTCATTTACGGCTAATTGTTTGTCGATCAGCATTCTTTTGATTTCTAGGATCACTCTGTCCATAATTACTTCTGTCGCTGTTTTTTGGAGAATTTCATTGCAGATTCTGTTTAAATGTTTCAGCGTAATATTTAGCTTTTCCGCATAAAATGAAGGCAGTTTCTGAGTTCTGAAATGCTCTTCCAAAAGCGATTCAAACTTATTGATTTTGATATTGTACGAATGGGTTTGATGCGAATAAGTTTCTCCATATTTTCTAGCTACTTCAATATGAATGCAGTCTAGCAAATTCAGTAATTTGTCTAATTGGTATTTATTGTCTTGGCTATTTTCCTGAATCAGCAAATCGAAATATGGGAGAATTTTCGGAATTTCATTTTCTTCAAAAACCATTTCTGGTCGGTTTTGAATGGAATGATAAAAATTATAATCGTTGATTTTCTTCTGTCCGAAATACAAATTGTACAATTCCTGCGAAAAGATAATTACAAAACCTTCAATATCTTCAGACAAATTCCAATGGTGCATTTGTCCTGGTTGAAGCACAAAAAGACTTCCTCTTTTGATTTCAAATTGGTCAAAATCGACTTCATGTAATCCCGAACCTTTAGTAAAAAAGACCATCAAATACGAATCATGACGATGTGGTTCTTCGACAAAACTGTGACTTTTTAAGTGTTCCGTAAAAGTATTGACATAAAAATCACGGTGAATATCGTTACAGCTGAAATTCCGAACACTATAAATTGGATATCGTTTCATAAAAAATGTCTCTATTGTGCTATAATAAGCGAAGATACTAAAAAGACTTTTATAATGCTCTGAATTACCTTTGTATAAACAAAAATCAATAATATCATGTCAAGCGCATTAACTCATATTTTAAAAAACGAATGTCCTGTTTGTCATAAAGGAAAAGTTTTTACAGACAAGAATATTTTTCTGAATTTCAGTTTTCCAAAAATGAATGAATACTGCAGTCATTGCCATTATAAATTCCAAAAAGAGCCTGGCTATTTCTTTGGCGCCATGTATGTAAACTATGGGCTAACTGTTGCTCAAGGAATTGCAACGTATTGTATTGCACAGTTTTTCTTTGAGAAAAATTTCGATTTAAGAATCCTTCCAATTATTGCTGTTTCGATCACTCTACTTACTCCTTTTAACCTGAGATTTTCCAGATTAGCATGGATTTATATGTTTAAGGATTATACGAAATAAAAAAGTATTATTTTTGCCTTCCAATTGAAACTAATTTTCAATTTTAAAAAAAAGTAAAAATTAAATTAGACAAATGAAAGCATACGTATTTCCGGGTCAGGGTGCACAGTTCACAGGAATGGGTAAAGACCTTTATGAAAATTCGGCTTTAGCCAAAGAATTATTCGAAAAAGCTAATGAAATATTAGGTTTCAGAATTACAGATATCATGTTTGAAGGCACTGCCGAAGAACTAAAAGAAACTAAAGCAACACAGCCTGCTGTATTTTTACATTCAGTTATTTTAGCTAAAACTTTAGAAGATTTCAAACCGGAAATGGTTGCAGGGCATTCATTAGGAGAATTTTCGGCTTTGGTTGCTAACGGAACTTTATCTTTTGAAGATGGTCTTAAATTAGTTTCTCAACGTGCTTTGGCCATGCAGAAAGCTTGCGAAATTACTCCATCTACAATGGCTGCTGTTTTAGGTTTAGCTGATAATGTTGTAGAAGAAGTTTGTGCTTCTATCGATGGTGTTGTTGTTGCTGCCAACTATAACTGCCCTGGACAATTAGTAATTTCTGGAGAAACTTCGGCTGTTGAAAAAGCTTGTGAAGCTATGAAAACTGCAGGAGCAAAACGCGCTTTAATTTTACCTGTTGGAGGTGCTTTTCACTCTCCAATGATGGAACCAGCAAGAGAAGAATTGGCTGCTGCAATCGAAGCAACTACTTTCTCTACTCCAATTTGCCCAGTATATCAAAACGTTACTGCAAACGCGGTTTCTGATGCTAACGAAATTAAAAAGAACTTAATCATTCAGTTAACAGCTCCTGTAAAATGGACTCAGTCTGTACAGCAAATGATCGCTGATGGCGCAACTTTATTTACTGAAGTTGGTCCTGGAAAAGTTTTAACTGGTTTGATTAATAAAATTGATAAGGAAGCTGCTGTTGCTAATGCGTAGTTAGTTTTCAGTCGCGGTCTCAGTTTTCAGTTAAAAAACTATACATATAAAAAGCTCTGAAAAAATTTTGTTTTTCAGAGCTTTTTGTCATTTCGACGAAGGAGAAATCTTCGCAAGAAACTCTACATAGAAAGTCTAAAAACTTTGCAGAGCTACTTGCGAAGATTTCTCCTTCGTCGAAATGACATACTAAAAGAATACTACAAAACTTTCTTTTCCTTCTTCTTGTAATTCACAATAAAAACTCCAAGAATAATAAGAGCCGTAGCAATAATAAAATCAATCGTAATTACTTCATCTAAAAGCAACCAACCCAAGAAAACAGCAATTATTGTATTGATGTAGGACAAAATAGAAACCTGAACAGCTGTAACATGTTTTAGTGCATAATTATAACAAAAGAAAGCAATTACAGATCCGAATATTGATAAATACAAAGCCGCAAAAATACTTTTTGAACTCCAAGAGTTAAAATCTGGATTTGGTGAGAATATTGAAGCCAAGACCAACTGAATACAAGATGCGATCGTAAATTGGTAAAACAAATTGAGCATTATATTTTTCGTTTTATTAGCATGCGTTTTAGTATAAATTGTTCCAGCCGCCCAAGCCAAAATTGCAAATCCCATGAACATCATTCCTGTTCTGTAATTAACATCTAAAAATGATCCGAGTCCATCTTTAAAGATAAAAACCACTCCCAAGAACCCGATAATTACACCTATAAACCCCTTTAAACTCATTTTTTGCAATCCAAACAAAATACTTCCTAAGAAAATAAGGATTGGAGTCAGTGCATTAATAACTGATGCTAATCCGCTAGGGATATTCTGCTCTGCAATTGTCGTAAAGCCATTTGCAATTACAAGCATTAAAACCGAAGCAATAAGCTGTTGTTTAAAATTCTCCCACCCAATCCATTTTAATTCTTTTTTGAATAATAAAATGGTCATCATAATTAATCCCGCTAATCCCTGACGAATTGAAGTTACAAACCAGGGCGGAATCGTTTCAACGGCAACTCTAATTCCTAAAAAAGTAGTTCCCCAAATAATTCCAACAGCCGCTAAGGCAAATATTAATTTATAATCTAAACTTTGTTTCATGATAGTTAATAGCTAAAAAAAATCCCAAACTATATTGCTATAATCTGGGATTTCAAAAATTTATAATTTTATTAAAAATTACTTATTCCTCACTTTTTGTTCCCATTTCCAAGCACTTGCCATCGCTTCGTCCAAACTTAGTTCAGCCTTCCATCCTAAGACATTATTTGCCTTGTCTGTATTTGCATAAGCCTCAGTAATATCACCTTCACGACGAGGCATCATCTTATAAGGCAATTGTTTACCGCTGACTTTTTCAAAACTATGAATGACTTCAAGAACAGAACTTCCTTTTCCTGTTCCTAAGTTGAAAGTCTCCACTTTTGCCAAATTCTTTTTATTCAACAAACGCTGTAACGCAATTACGTGTGCTTTCGCTAAATCTACTACGTGAATATAATCGCGAATTGCAGTTCCGTCTGGCGTTGGGTAATCATTTCCGAAAACAGATAATTCCTGACGTAGACCCACTCCCGTTTGTGTAATAAATGGAACTAAGTTTTGAGGAACCCCCAACGGCAATTCTCCAATCTCTACAGATTCGTGCGCTCCAACTGGATTAAAATAACGCAATAAAATAGCGCTGATATTGGTAACTTTAGCTGTATCTGTAATAATTTCTTCTCCAATCTGTTTTGTATTTCCGTAAGGAGACATGGCAGTTTGAACCGGAGCATCTTCTGTGATTGGCATTTTTTCAGCTTGACCGTAAACTGTACAAGAAGAACTGAAAATAAAACTTGCTTCAGGTTTTTGCTGTAATTCCTGTAAAAGATAAACTAAACTGCTAATGTTGTTTTCGTAGTACAACAATGGCTGTTCAACACTTTCACCAACAGCTTTTGAAGCTGCAAAATGAATAACTCCAGTAACATCATTATGTTTTTTAAAGAAATCCTGAACATCGCTTTTTTCTCTTAAATCAATTTTTTCGAATAAAGGCGTTTTTCCTGTAATCGCTGTAATTCCTTTTAAAACATCTTCTGAAGAGTTTGAAAGATTATCAATAATCACTACCTCGAAGCCTTCATTTTGCAATTCGACTACGGTGTGGGAACCGATAAACCCTAATCCTCCTGTTACTAATACTTTCATTTTGTGGTTGTTTGTTATGTAGTTAATTTATATGCTTGTCTGGCAATAAGAATCCATTTATTTTTTTGTTTCTGCCAAACCAGCATTATTCCTATTTTAATATCTCGATCTATACCATCATCTTTGGTATGAGCCGATAAAACATGCCGAACAATAGCAACATCATTCTGAATTGTTATAGCTTGGTTTTGAAAATCGATAGATACAAAATCAGATTTTCCGCTAACTATTCCCTCTATAAATTCAGCTTGATTTTGAAAATTGCCATTAGAATGAACATAATTTAATTGATCAGAAGTCAGTGCTTTCAACTTCGCTCCGTCAGCATCAATCATTGCCTGACGCAATATTTCAACCTGACTTTTTACAGCATTCTCTTCTTTAGCGTTCGTTTTTTGAGCAAAAACCGAATACTGAAAAAATACCATTAAAAGTAAAAGACCAACTCTTTTCATTTTTATTTATTCAAAAATTCTAAAACAGAATCGGTAATAAATTTAATTTGTTCGTCGTCAAGTTCAGTATGCATTGGCAAAGCAATTACTTCTTGCACTAATTGGTTTGTAACTGGAAATTGCTCCTCTTTATAACGTGGATCTAAATACGCTTTTTGTGAATGCAACGGAATTGGATAGTAAATCGCACATGGAATTCCTTTATCCAATAAATGTTGCATTAAAGCATTTCTATCTGCATTTAAAATTCTCAGCACATATTGATGGAACACGTGGTCATTTTCGTTTGCATCAAAATCTGGTGTAATGATTTTTGCATTTCCCGCGAAAGCTGCATTATATTTTGTTGCCGCCAAACGACGCGCTTTATTATATTCATCTAAAAGAGGCAGCTTTGCATTTAAAACTCCAGCCTGAATACTATCTAAACGAGAATTCACTCCAACAACATCGTGGTGGTAACGCTCATACATTCCGTGATTTACGATTCCGCGAATGATGTGAGCCAATTTATCGTCATTTGTAAAAATTGCACCTCCGTCTCCATAACATCCTAAATTTTTAGATGGGAAGAAAGAAGTTGCCGCAACGTGACCGATTGTTCCAACTTTGCTTTTTGCTCCAGATTTAGAAACATAATCAGCTCCAATTGCCTGAGCATTATCTTCAATTACATATAGATTATGCTCTTTAGCAATTTCCATGATCGCATCCATATTAGCTGCACGCCCAAATAAATGAACCGGAACAATCGCTTTTGTTTTTGGTGTGATCGCTTTTTTCACTGCATCAATATCGATGTTCATATTGTTCAAATCAACATCAACTAAAACTGGAGTTAATTGCAATAAAGCGATCACCTCAACCGTTGCTGCGAAAGTAAAATCGGCCGTAATAACCTCATCACCTGGCTTTAAATCTAACCCCATCATGGCAATCTGCAACGCATCTGTACCATTTGCACACGGAATAACGTGTTTTACCCCTAAATAATCCTCAAGATTTTTTTGAAACTGATGAACTAAAGGTCCGTTGATGTAAGTATTTGTATCTAAAACTTCTTGAATTGAAGCATCTACAGTAGATTTTATTTTTTCATATTGACTTTTTAAGTCAACCATTTGAATTTTTTTCATTTTGAATGTATTTAAAAAATTAAAGACCCTGTTTTTATACAGAAATCTCTAAAAGGAGGAACAAAAATAGTTATTAATAGCTTCAAACCAATGAAAATAGTCGAAAGAAATGTAATTTAGCTGCAAAAAAAATTACATGCTTTTTTTATACAATCTAGCCATACACCTTGCAGGTTTTTTCTTAAGAATTATAGCGTTATTTAGTCCGAAAATTAAGCTTTTTGTTGAAGGCCGAAAAAATGTGTTTTCAATTTTAGAAGAAAAAATCAAAGCAGAGGACAAAACGATTTGGTTTCATTCAGCCTCTCTCGGAGAATACGAACAAGGACTTCCTGTTATAGAAAAAGTCAAAGAAAAATATCCTCAACATAAGATAATTGTAACTTTTTTTTCTCCTTCGGGATATGAAGTGCGCAAAAATAACACTGCCGCAGATGTTACCGTTTATTTACCGCTTGATTCCAAAAGTAACGCTAAAAGATTTTTAAAATTAGTTCATCCCGAACTTGCATTTTTCATTAAATATGAATTTTGGCTGAACTACTTAAAGGAACTAGAAAAAAGCAAAACGCCTACTTACTTGATTTCTGGAATTTTCAGAGACAATCAGGTGTTTTTTAAATGGTATGGCGGTTTCTACAGAAAAGCTCTAAATGCCTTTACTTATTTCTTTGTTCAAAATGAAAAATCAAAACAAAAAGTTGAAAGTCTAGGTTTTAAGAATGTAATTATTTCTGGCGATACTCGTTTTGATCGTGTAAACGCTATATTAGAAAGAGACAACCGACTGGATTATGTTGAAAATTTTAAAAACGGCCAGCTTACGATAGTTATTGGAAGTTCATGGCCAAAAGATGAAATTTTAATTGCAGAATACATTAATCAAGCACCCGATGATGTAAAATTTATAATTGCACCACACAATATCAAACCAGATCAAATATCAGATCTTCTATCAAAAATCACAAAACCGACAGTTTTATTCTCAGAAAAAGAAAACAAAGATCTTTCAACCTATAATGTCTTTGTAATTGATACAATTGGAATCCTTACTAAGATTTATAGTTATGGAACCATAGCTTATGTCGGCGGCGGATTCGGAAATCCTGGAATACATAATATATTAGAACCAGCTACTTTTGGCATCCCGATCGTAATTGGACCAAATTATTCCAATTTCGCAGAAGCAGTTGACTTAGTGGGCATTGGCGGTTGCATGCCAATTTCAACAAATATGGAACTTAAAGCAATTTTTGACCGATTACTAAACGACAAAAACTTTTTGGCCGAAAAAAGCGAAATCTGCAGGTCATTTATTCAAAATAACAAAGGAGCTACTGAGACAATCATGAAACGCATTTCATAATCTTTTACAGTTGAAAAAAGTGCTAAATTCTAAAAAACAACAACAAGATCTCCTTTTTTGCTTTTAAAAGATTCTAGCAAATAGTCTTAAAAAACAAAATAAACTATTAATTAGAGAAATAAAACAGCCTAGTTTTATAAAGATTCTTCAACGAAAAATTATTTCGCTAAGAAATTAGATAATTTAAGAAAAATTTATAATTTTGGCATATTCTTTGATAAATAAGATAAACGTGAGCAAGGAAAATATTTTAAAAAAAAAGTGAAAAAATATTTTACATATTAAAAAATTTATATCTTTGCCACGAATTAATAATTAACCTTTTATAATAAAGTAAGATGAAAAAAGTATTTTTAAGTTTAGCTGTTGTTGCTGTATTAACTGTTGTATCTTGTAAAAAAGCTGACGCTGCTGCTGAAGCTCCTGCTGTAGATTCTACTGCTGTTGCTGTTGATTCAGCTGCTGCTGTTGTTGATTCTGCTGCTGCAACTGTTGATTCTGCTGCTGCTAAAGTTGATTCTGCTGCTGCTAAAGTAGAAGAAGTAAAAAAATAATTAGAACCTAAGTTCTAACGATTTTAAAACCATCTTTTTAGATGGTTTTTTTTTGTGATTAATATTTCTATTAATCCACAACAATAAAAAAAAGCGTCTGTATTTACAAACGCTTTTTTTTATTACCCATATCTTTTTTTTACTCCGCAGCTTCTTCCATTTCCTCTTCAAGCTCTTCATCACCAAAAATCGATTCACTCGAAGAAAAATCCAAAATCTCCGACTTGGAAGAATATGTTACAATTTCTTTTATCCCTTTTTGCAAAAGCAATTCCGTACTGTATTTTCGACTTGTAGCAAAGTGAACATCACCAAGCATCAATTTAAAAAAATACCTCCCTCCAGAACCTTTAAATTTTAAAAATTTCGCAAGATCAATATTCGCTTTAAACCTCTCAATATCCTCTTCACATTCAAACCTCAATTCATAGCTTAAACTTGTAAAAATCACCTTCCCTTTTCGAGAAGTAAACGTAAACTTATATTCATCATTAAATCGCTTGCTAATTACAAAAGCACCCATTTATAAATTTTTGATTTTAAAGATTATTGATTTTAGATTTTTTCCTGAGATTCTGAGATTCTGAGA
>NZ_AKZQ01000032.1:0-78971 GCF_000278705.1 Flavobacterium sp. F52
AGATTCTGAGATTCTGAGATTCCCTAAAATAAATTTACTGCGCAAATTTATTTTCTGCAAGTCTGCAAATAAAAAAAGCCTCTTCAAAAGAAGAGGCTTTAGTACTCAGAGCGGGACTTGAACCCGCACGAACATTGCTGTTCACTGGATTTTAAGTCCAGCGTGTCTACCAATTTCACCATCCGAGCATTGTATGGTTTTAGAGCGAAAAACGGGGCTCGAACCCGCGACCTCGACCTTGGCAAGGTCGCGCTCTACCAACTGAGCTATTTTCGCATTTTCAAATTTTACTAAGAACCGCAACACTTGATTTGTTTCGTATTGCGAGTGCAAATTTAGGACATTTATTCAATTACACAAGCGTTTTTTCAAAAAAAAATCGACTTATTTTATAACATTCTGATAACCTAAAGTTTAAAATTGAAAATTTTTTGAATTTTATTTTTTAACCAGCATTCTTTTGATCTCATTCAGTTTCATCAATGCTTCTACCGGTGTAATGGCATTAATATCGAGATTCAAAATCTCTTCTTTTATCTCTTCTAGCAAAGGATCATCAAGATTAAAGAAACTCATCTGCATTTCTTCATTTGCCGATTTTATTCCATTCAAAGCATCACTAGAATGATTCTTTTCTAATTTCTTTAAAAGTTTCTGAGCCTTCGAAATAACCAGCTGAGGCATTCCAGCCATTTTTGCCACGTGAATTCCAAAACTATGCGCACTTCCTCCTTTCACCAGCTTTCTAACAAAAAGAACAGTGTCTTTTAATTCTTTTACAGCGACATTAAAATTCTGAATTCTCGGCATCGATTCTGTCATTTCGTTCAGCTCATGATAATGCGTCGCAAAAAGTGTTTTTGCTCTTCCTGGATGTTCGTGCAAGAATTCTGCAATTGCCCAAGCAATCGAGATTCCATCATAGGTACTTGTCCCTCTTCCAATCTCATCCAGCAACACCAAACTTCTATCTGATAGGTTATTCAAAATAGAAGCCGTTTCATTCATTTCGACCATAAAAGTAGATTCTCCCATCGAAATATTATCTGAAGCTCCTACTCTGGTGAAAATCTTATCTACAATTCCCATTCTAACGCTATCAGCAGGAACAAAACTTCCCATCTGAGCCAAAAGCACAATTAATGCCGTTTGCCTTAAAATAGCCGACTTACCCGACATGTTAGGCCCGGTAATCATTATAATCTGTTGCGTTTCTCTATCTAGGAAAACATCATTTGCAATATATGGCGTGCCAACAGGCAATTGTTTTTCAATTACGGGGTGTCTTCCGTTTTTGATATCCAACTCAAATGAATCATCAATTTCAGGCTGTACATATTGATTTTCGACAGCCATTTGCGTAAACGAACATAAACAATCCAACTGCGCAACCAAATACGCGTTCATTTGAACAGGTTTGATGTAAGTAGAAATCCAAGCTACTAATTGCTCAAAAAGCTCGCTTTCTATTTTATAGATCTTTTCTTCTGCTCCTAAAATTTTGGTTTCGTATTCTTTTAATTCTTCGGTAATATAACGCTCTGCATTTACCAAAGTCTGCTTACGAATCCATTCTTCTGGAACTTTATCTTTATGCGTATTTCTAACTTCAATATAATATCCAAAAACATTATTAAAAGAAATTTTCAATGAAGAAATTCCTGTTCTTTCCGATTCACGTTTTTCGATTCCTTCCAAGAATTCTTTTCCAGAAGTTGAAATAGAACGCAATTCATCTAATTCCTCATTTATTCCTGCCGCTATCGCATTTCCTTTTGAAATGGCAACTGGCGCATCTTGATTTAAAGTCGTTTTGATTTTTTCTCGAAGCAAATCACAAGCGTGCAAACTGTCTCCAATCACTTTTACCGCTTCCTGTGGACTTTCAAGCGCAAGAGTCTTAATTGGAATTATAGCATCTAAAGACTCTTTCAAATACACTATTTCTCTTGGTGAAACTTTTCCCGCAGCAATTTTAGAAATCAAACGTTCTAAATCTGAAATCTGCTTGATTTGATATTGGATATTATGAAGGATTTCAGGATTTGATTTTAAATACGCCACAACTTCATGTCTGCTTTTTACCTTGTTCGCATCTTTCAAAGGCAAAGCCAGCCATCTTTTCAGCAAACGCCCTCCCATTGGAGAAAGCGTTTTATCAATCACATCCAAAAGCGTCACTGCGTTCGGATTATAACTGTGGTATAATTCTAAGTTTCTAATCGTAAAACGATCCATCCAAACGTAGGCATCTTCCGCAATACGCTGAATTGCTGTAATATGCTGCACACGATTGTGTTGCGTCTCTGACAAATAATACAAAATTGCTCCAGAAGCAATAATTCCTTCTTTTAATTCTTCAACACCAAATCCTTTTAAAGAATTGGTCTGAAAATGCTTAGTCAAGGTTTCTAAAGCATAGTCTTCTTTATAAATCCAATCTTCTAGAAAAAAGCTATGAAAATCTTCTCCGAAAGCAGTTTTAAAGTCATTCTTACAAGTCTTTGGAACTAAAACTTCACTTGGATTAAAGTTTTGCAGCAATTTATCAATGTATTCTGCATTTCCTTGAGCGGTTAAAAACTCTCCTGTAGAAACATCTAAAAATGAAATTCCGATATTTTTATTAGCAAAATAAACAGATGCTAAGAAGTTGTTTGATTTTGACTGCAAAACCTCATCATTCAGAGAAACTCCAGGAGTAACAAGCTCCGTCACACCTCTTTTTACGATTGTTTTGGTCATTTTGGGATCTTCCAGCTGATCACAGATCGCCACACGAAGTCCGGCTTTTACCAGTTTTGGCAAATAAGTATTTACAGAATGATGCGGAAACCCAGCCAGTGCTGTTTCGGTATCAGACCCTGCTCCTCTTTTAGTTAAGGTTATCCCTAAAATTTTTGAAGCTCTAATGGCGTCTTCTCCAAAGGTTTCATAAAAATCTCCTACTCTGAAAAGCAGACATGCATCAGGATATTTAGCCTTGATTTCGTTGTACTGTTTCATTAAAGGTGTTTCCTTCACCACTTTCTCTTTAGCTGCCAAATTATTATATTTTTAAATGAAAAATTAAGACAGCGAATTTATGATTTTTTGGCGGCATATCGAAAGCTTCAAAAATTAAAATATTTTAAGATTTTTTTAGTTACTGATTTAAGAATTTTATATAGCTTTGTTTATCATTTAAAAAAAGACCCTTAAAGATGAAAAAAATAATTTTATTCGCTATGTTGGCTGTTGCTGGTATCACAGCTACAAATGCACAAACAACTAAAAAAGCTAAAGCAGCTAAAGTTGCTAAAGTTGAAGGAGCAGGAATGCTTTTCGAAACTGAAACTATTGACTACGGAACTATCGCGCACAATGCTGATGGAAAACGTGAGTTTGTTTTTGTTAACAACGGAACTAAACCATTAATCATTACAAACACTCAAGGATCTTGCGGATGTACTGTTCCAACTACTCCAAAAGAACCAATCGCTCCAGGAGCTAAAGGTGTTATTGGTGTAAAATATGCTACTGACAGAGTTGGTGCTTTTACAAAAACTGTAACTGTTACTTCTAACGCAGAAGGACAACCAACAAAAATCCTTACTATTAAAGGTACTGTTTTACCAGATCCAGTAAAAAGCTAATCTGAAAAACATTTAAAATAATGAAAAAGCTTCCTTATCTTTGGAAGCTTTTTTTATGACTACAATTCAAAAACAATGAGAAAACTCGAAAACAGCGAACTTGACCGTAAATCAATTGAAGATTTTAAAAAATCGGAGAAAACTCCTTTAATCTTGGTTTTAGATGATATTCGAAGTCTGCACAATATTGGTTCTGTATTTAGAACAGCTGATGCGTTTTTGATTGAAAAGATAATTCTATGCGGTATTACTGCCACTCCTCCAAACAAAGAAATTCATAAAACAGCTCTTGGCGCAACTGAAACTGTTGCATGGGAACATCACGAGAATGTTTTGGAAGTAATTGAAAATTTGAAGAAAGAAAATGTTTTAACAATGGCTATCGAGCAAGTTGAAAGCTCGGTATTTCTTCAGGATTTCAAAATTGAAAAAAATCAGAAATATGCTTTAGTTTTTGGAAATGAAGTTTATGGCGTATCGCAAGAGGCCGTTGCCATCTGTGATGGGTGCATTGAAATTCCTCAGTTGGGAACAAAGCATTCTCTTAATATTTCTGTAAGTGCCGGAATTGTTGTCTGGGATTTATTTCAAAAAATAAACTGGCCTGAATAAAAATTTATTTTTTTATTCTCAATTAATTGATATTTTTAGCGAATGAAGAATATCAAATTAACAGCATTTGCCGTTTTACTTTCCGTTTTAAGTTTTAATTTTTCTAATGCAAATGAAAAATCAAAAACTTTTAACAAAAAGAATATATACTTTTCAAAACCTATCGTAAATTCAAAAATAAAAAAACAAAAGAAAAGCGATTTTGCCATTGACCCTCCAAAACTTATTGCGCAAGGAGATCAATTTTACTGCCCACAAACATCTATAAAGATTGTAACCGACTTTACAATTAATCATGATATAGCCGAAAATGGGACACAAGTACTTTATATTCAGATTTCGTCTGGATATTCAAATGGCTTTGACCGATTAGAACTAACAAATCCGACCTTGCATCCTAATATTGTAACCAGTTGGGACGCTACTTCCGGAAAGCTAAGGTTGTCGGGAACAACTACTGCTGACATTCCTTATGATGATTTTGTTTCAGCAGTAAAGGATGTTGTATTTACTAACTCTTCTGCAACAGCTAATGGAACAAGAACATTTTCGATTACTATTGGACAAGCTAATTATTTGCCATCTACTGGACATTACTATCTCTTTATCCCAAATGTGGGTGTAACTTGGACAAGTGCACGAGATCTAGCCGCATCAAGCACCTATTATGGTCTTCAAGGATACTTAGCCACCATTTTATCTGCTGATGAAGCAAAACTAATTGGTGAGCAAGCTTCTGGAACTGGATGGATTGGAGGAAGCGATGCTGAAACTGAAGGCATCTGGAAATGGGTGACAGGCCCTGAATCTGGAACTGTTTTTTGGAATGGCAACGCAAATGGTTCGACTCCTAATTTTGCTTTTTGGAACACAGGCGAACCTAACCAACAGGGTGATGAAGATTATGCCCATATCACTCAGCCTGGTGTTGGAATAAGAGGTTCTTGGAATGATTTATCAAATACAGGAGATGCCACGGGTAATTATCAGCCAAAAGGCTATGTGGTGGAATATGGCGGAATGCCAGGAGAAGCTCCGTTAGAAATTGCCACAAGCACCAAAATCACTATTCCTACAGCAACTCCAGCTATTGATCCAACTCCAGTTTGTGATTCGGGAAGCTTTACCTTTAATGCGACTGCAACTGCTGGAACGACAATTAGATGGTTTGATGCCGCTGTTGGAGGAAATTTATTAGCTACTGGCCCAACATACACTACACCACCAATAAACGCAACTACAACTTATTATGTTGATGCTGGCTGCGAATCTAACCGTAAATCGGTAAAAGCAACTGTCAATGCAACTCCCGCCACTCCTATTGCAGAACAAGAAACTTATACGAATTGCGGTCCAGGAACTCTACCGATTAAAGCAACTTCAAATATTGGAACTATAAACTGGTATACTTCGGCAACTGGTGGAACAAGCGTTTTTCAAGGAACAACTTTTACAACTCCAACAATTTCATCCAATACAACTTATTATGCTGAAGCTTCAAATAATGGATGCACAAATCCAACTAGAACCCCTATAGACATTGTAATCTATACGCCTCCAACTGTTACAGATGAGACTTTGACTCTTTGTCAATTTCAATCCATAACATTAGATGCGGGAATTCCTGGAATGAATTATTTATGGTCAAATGCTAATGAAACTACTCAACAAATTACGGTTACCAAAGAAGGAACCTATACTGTTGTTGTTACAAGTCCTGAAAACTGTTCGAGCACAAAAACAATTGTAGTAGAAGAACACAAGATTCCGCAAATTGCACGTGTTGATGTTGAAGGAACAAGAGCTATTATTTATCCTGTAAAAGAAGAAGATTATTTTGAATATTCTGTTGATGGTGTCAATTATCAAAACTCTACTGTTTTTTACGATGTTCCTGGCGGATTGCAAACTGCTTATGCACGAGAAAAAAATGGATGCGGAGGAACTATCAAACAATTTGTAGTACTTGCTTTTCCTGCATTTTTTACGCCAAACAATGATTCATATAACGATGTTTGGGAGGTTACCGGAATGGAAAATTATCCTCAAGCTGTCGTTACAATTTTTGATCGCTACGGAAAACTAATAGCTCAATTAAGCCGTTTCAAAATGAGTTGGGATGGCACTCTAAACCAAGTTCCGCTTCCCGCATCTGATTATTGGTACGCTTTAAAAGTAGACGATTCAATGCCGGTTTTAAGAGGACATTTTACATTAAAAAGATAATTATGAATATAGAAACCATTCGAGAAATCTGTCAAAAACTAACTGGCACAACTGAAGATATAAAATGGGAACACGACCTAGTATTCTCTGTAGGCTCAAAAATGTATTGTGTTGTTGGACTTGACCAAAATCCCACTTCTGCTTCATTTAAAGTTTTGGATGAAGAATTTGAAGAAATGAGCAATAGACCTGGATTTAAACCTGCACCCTATGTTGCCAAATACAAATGGGTTTTAATTGATGATATCACTCGAATGAAAAAATCAGAATGGGAAAAATACATTCAACAATCTTATCGTCTTGTTCAGGAAAAATTATCTGCAAAACTTAGAAAACAGCTCGGAATAATATAAATTTAAGAAGCTATTTTATTCTTAATTTCATTTAAGATATAAAGATAATCTTCGTGGTTTTTTACAAAATCACGGTCAGAAACATCGATGATTAAAACATTCAAATCGGTTTGAGATTTTATGTATTCCAAATAGCCGTTATTGATTTTTTCTAAATAAGCAGCTTCAATATTCTGTTCATAAACTCTTCCGCGCTTTTTGATATTTTGAAGAAGGCGATCTGTATTTTGATATAAATAAATATACAAGTCTGGCTTTGGCATTTCTTTGTAAATAATATCGAATAGATTTCTGTACAAACGATATTCATCTTCTGCAAGCGTTATTTTTGCGAAAATCAGCGATTTAAAAATATGATAATCGGCAACTATAAAATCTTTAAATAAATCAAATTGCGCCAAATCATCGGCTAACTGCTGATAGCGATCGGCTAAAAAAGACATTTCTAAAGGAAACGCATATCGGCTTTGGTCTTTGTAAAACTTTGGAAGAAACGGATTATCAGCAAATCTTTCTAAAACTGTTTTCCCATTAAAATCTTCTGCAATTTTATGCACCAAAGTAGTTTTTCCTGCTCCAATATTGCCTTCAAAAGCAACATAATTAAATTGGTTTAACGGAATTTCACCAACTGGACTTTTTAAATCCTGAACAATTGTACATACACTGTCGTCTGTAGTAATGGCAATCAATTCTGAAACTGTTTTCTGCAAAATCGGATGTTTCCAATTTAACTTTAAATCTTGCATTGGCAGTAAAACAAAATTTCTATTCTGCATTAATGGATGAGGAATCTGAAGTTTTTCTGTATCAATTATTTCCGCATCAAAAGCAATTAAATCAACATCAATAATTCTAGACTGATACCCTTCTTGATTCAAGCGGATTCTTCCCAGTTCCTTTTCGACTTTTAAAATTTGATTGAGTATTTTTTGTGCAGATGAATAGGTATGCAAAAGAAGTGCGCAATTATAAAAAGCATCACTCTCAAAACCCCATGCAGGAGTCTCGTAAAGTTTTGAAACCTGAATGACAGTTCCCACATTTTGGTGTATTAAATCAATACATTTCTGAATGTTTTCTAGTCTGCTGCCTTGGTTGCTGCCTATCGATAAAACGACTTGATGCTGTAATTTCATAATTAATGCAAATTAACTAAAACTATTTTAGAATTAACCAATATATTTGTGAAACGACGTCTCAAATCAAATCATAAATTTAGAAGTCTAGTTTGTAACATTTTGCCCTTTTTCGCTACTTATTAAAAAAATATACATATGAAGTTTTTAGGAAATGTAATTGCCACAGTAATTGGTATTTTTGTATTTATTATGCTCTTCTTTTTTGGAGTAATCTTTATCGGAGCCATTTTTGGCGGAGACGACACGGTTTCTGTTAAATCTGATTCGGTTATCGAATTGAACTTAAAAGAAATCAAAAACGATTACGCAGGAAAATACAAAGATCCGTGGGTAACTGTTTTTTCAGACAAAAAAGGCATTGGCCTGACCGATGTTATTAATGCTATTGAAGCGGCAAAAACAGATGATAACATCAAAGGAATTTCGATTTTAAATGACGAATCTTCTCTTGGTCTCGCACAATATAAAGATTTACGAAATGCTCTTGAAAGCTTTAAAAAATCTGGAAAATTTGTCTGGGCTTATGCCAATACTTATTCTCAAAAAGAATATTATTTAAATTCTGTTGCTAATACGATTTATATAAATCCAGCAGGAGATTTAGATTTTAAAGGTCTTTCTTCTGAAGTTATGTTTTTCAAAGATTTTCAGGATAAATCTGGCATCCACATGGAAGTAATTCGTCACGGAAAATATAAAAGTGCCGTCGAACCTTTCTTAGAAAATAAAATGAGCGATGCCAACAGAGAACAGATTACTGCACTTTTGAAATCTATTTGGGCTACCGTTTCGGCTGATATTTCAAAAAGCAGAAATATTCCACTTCCTAAACTAAACGAAATTGCAAACGGGCTTCTGGCAAGAACTCCAGAAATGGCCAAACAACAGCATTTGGTTGATATTGTTGCTTATGAAGACGTTTACCATGATGCGATTAGAAAAGCCTTAAAGGTAGACAAAGACGAAGATTACAATAAAATCTCGATCACAGATTATACTCAAAATCACGTAACAACAGCTTTAGCTAATACTGCAACAGATCAGATCGCTATTATTTACGCTCAAGGCGAAATTGGAAGCGGCGAAGGAGATGTAAATACGATTGGAGAAGGTTCGATGAGACGTTCTCTACAGGAAGCAAGAAAAAATGACGATGTAAAAGCGATCGTTCTTAGAATTGACAGCCCAGGCGGAAGCGCTCTAACATCTGATTTAATTTGGAGAGAAATAGAAATCACGAAAAAAGTAAAACCAGTTGTGGTTTCTATGGGGAATTATGCTGCATCTGGCGGTTATTACATCGCTTGTAATGCCAATAAAATCTTTGCTGAAAACAACACTATCACAGGATCTATTGGAGTTTTCGGGATGCTTCCAAACTTTAGTCCATTGGCTAACAAATTAGGAATCAATTCTGAGCAAGTTAAAACGCATGAAAATGCTGCAAACTATAGTCCGTTTTTACCACTTGATGAAAAATTCAAAGCGTTTACTTTAGAAGGAGTAGAAAAAATTTATAACACATTTGTAAGCCATGTTGCTGAAGGCCGCAAAATGTCTTTTGCACAAGTTGATTCTATTGCTCAAGGTAGAGTTTGGTCTGGAACTGAAGCTTTAAAAATTGGTTTGGTTGATAAAATCGGCGGATTGAATGATGCGATTGCTGAAGCTGCAAAAATCGCTAAAGTGAAAAAATACAGCACTCAGAATTATCCTGAATATGAAAAAACCTTAAACGATCTGCTGGGTAATCTCCCTTTTGCAAAATCGAAAGAAGCGTTTATAAAAGAAGAAATTGGAGAAGAGAATTATCTTCTTATTGAACAGGTGAAAAAATTCCAAAAACAAAAAGGAATACAAGCCATATTGCCTTACGGAATCAATATTTATTAATTGGATTAAAAGATGAATAAAGCAATTCTTTTTCTAACGGTTTTGTTTTGGAGTTTCTTAAATGCCCAAACCAAAAAAGAAATCACGTTTAAGGAAACACCAGCGATTTTAAAAATAAACAATGATCAGATTTTTGGTACGCTGACAACGCCAGATTTAACCAAAAAGTTTCCAGTTGCTTTGATCATTGCTGGTTCTGGCCCAACGGACAGAAACGGAAATAATCCGATGATGAAAAACAATTCGTTGAAAATGCTGGCAGAAGCGTTGGCTAAAAACGGAATTGCATCTCTTAGATATGATAAAAGGGCAATCGGCGAAAGTAAAGCAGCAGGCGGATCTGAAAACAGTCTAGTTTTTGAAAACTACATCCAAGATGCCAAAAGCTGGATTAATTATTTAAAACAAGATAAACGTTTTTCTAAAATAATTATAATTGGACACAGCGAAGGTTCTTTAATTGGAATGGTTGCCAGTGCAAAAGCCGATAAGTTTATCTCGATTGCAGGCGCAGGCGAACCAGCAGATCAGATTTTAAAAACGCAGATTGGAGCGAAGTCAATGAAACAGTTAAATGACATGACTTTTCCAATCATTGACAGCTTAAAAAACGGATTTGAGGTAAAAAAAGTAGATCCAATGCTGAATTCGCTTTTCAGACCAAGCGTTCAGCCTTATCTAATTTCTTGGTTCAAATACAATCCGCAGACCGAAATACAAAAACTTACTATACCTGTTTTAATCGTACAAGGAAACAAAGATATTCAGATTGCAGTAAAAGATGCCGAAAACCTAAAACAAGCCAGCAAAAATGCAGATTTGCAGATTATTGACAAGATGAACCATATTATGAAAATTGTTGATGGCGATCAGGAAGATAATATGGCTAGTTATAATAATGAAGCACTTCCAATTTCTGAAGCCTTAGTTGAGAAGATTGTCTCTTTTATTGAGAAATGATAAAATAAATACCCTAAAAAATCCGTTTTGAAAATAGTTCTCAACGGATTTTTTTTATTTTATAAATTTTAATAAAATTCCTACACAATTAAGAAAACTTTATCTTCAAACTCTAGTAAAAAAAACTATTTTTGCAGGAGTCGATTTTAAAAATGTAAACCCTCAAATCTATTTATATGCTAAAAAAAGTTCTAAAAATAAGTGCCATAGTCCTTGTGGTATTTGTTGCTGCATTATTTGCCATTCCGTTTTTGTTTAAAGACCAGATTAAGGCTAAAATTGTCGAAGCCATTAACGAAAGTGTTGATGCTAAAGTAAGTTTTACAGATGCTGATTTAAGTTTGTTTAAGAATTTTCCAAACGCAACAGTTGGAATAGAGAAATTAGTCATCATCAACAAAGCTCCTTTTGAAGGCGACACTTTGGTTTCATTAGGAGAATTGAATTTAAAAATGAGCATTAAAGAACTTTTCAAAGGAAAAGATGAACCTTTAAGCATTCAGGGAATTAGTTCTACAAACGGATTAGTAAATATTATCTTCAATAAAGATGGTATCGGAAACTTTGATATTGCTCTAAAAGACAAAAAAGAAGAAAATGCCAAAGACGAAGCAAGCAAACCTCTTGCCTTGAAAATTCAAAACTATAAAATTGAGAATTTTACTTTTAGATACATCGATCAAGGTTCTAAAATTAAAATGGTAATTGACAGTTTAAACCACGAAGGAACTGGAGATTTTACCAATTCAAAATTAGATCTGGCTACAAAATCTACTGCAAAAGTTTCATTAGACATGGATAAAATAAATTACATGAAAAATGTGAAACTAACTTTAGACGCTGTCCTTGGAATCGATTTAGAGAAAAGCAAATATACTTTTAAAGAAAATAAAGCTTTAATCAATCAGTTGCCTTTAGAATTCGATGGATTCATTCAAATGGCAGAGAAAGCTCAGATTTACGACTTAAAGTTTAAAACTCCTACTTCATCTTTTACCAATTTCTTAGGCTTAATTCCTTCGGCTTACGCTGCTGGTTTAGATGGCGTAAAAACAACTGGAGATTTTACCGTAAATGGTTTTGCAAAAGGAGAACTTACAGATACAACTGTACCTAAATTTAATATTGAAATTGCATCAAACAATGCTTCTTTCCAATATCCAAACCTTCCAAAATCGGTTCAAAATATTGTAATTGATACGAAAATCATTAACGAAACTGGAATTTTAAATGATACTTATGTGAACCTAGACAAGCTATCATTTAGAATTGACCAAGATGTTTTTAACGCTAAAGCGAATATCAAAAACATTACTGTAAATCCTATTATCGATGCGGCTTTAAAAGGAACAATCAACTTAGCTAATCTTTCAAAAGCGTATCCAATTAAAATGGATAAACCTTTGGCAGGTATTTTAAAAGCAGATGTTACCACTAATTTCGATATGGCTTCTGTAGAAAAAAGTCAGTACCAAAATATCAAAAATGCTGGTACAATGAGCTTGTCAGGATTTAAATATACTGATGAAAACAATAAATCAATGAACATCAGCACAGCGTTGGTTGAATTCAATCCGAGCAAAATTAACTTAAAGCAGTTTGATGCTACGACTGGAAAAAGCGATATCAGCATTAACGGAGTTTTAGAGAATTTCTATGGTTTTATGTTTAAAAAACAAGAGCTGAAAGGAAACTTCAATATGAGCTCAAACCAATTAGCTGTTGATGATTTCATGACTGCTGGCGAACCTGCAAAAGAGGAAACCAAAACTCCAGCAAAACCAGCTGATGCAATGAAGATTCCTGCTTTCTTAAACTGTACGTTAAATGCAAAAGCAACAACAGTTTTATATGACAATCTGAAACTAAAAGATGTTTCTGGAAGATTGCTTATTAAAGATGAAAAAGCAACGCTTGAAAACTTTAAAACAAACATTTTCGGAGGGTCTATCGGTCTTAACGGAGCGGTTTCTACAAAAGAAAAAGTGCCGACTTTTGATATGAATTTAGGTTTCAATCAAGTTGATATTGCGCAGACTTTTACGCAGTTGGATATGATGAAAAAAATTGCGCCAATTGCTGGAATCATCAACGGAAAATTAAATTCGACTATCAAACTGAATGGTAATTTGGATGCAAAAGAATTGACACCAGATTTAAAATCGATTTCAGGAGACTTATTAGGTCAGCTGTTATCTACTACGGTAAATGCCAAAAATTCAACAGTTTTAAATTCACTTACTTCAAACGTGAAGTTTCTGGATCTAAACAAATTGAATCTAAACGATTTAAAAATGGCACTGACTTTTGATAACGGAAAAGTAAATGTTAAACCGTTTGATATTAAATACCAAGATATTAAAGTAAGCGTTGGCGGAACTCATGGCTTTGACCAAAGCATGAATTACAATCTAAAATTTGATGTTCCTGCCAAATATTTAGGAACTGAAGCTAATAATTTAATTGCGAAAATGTCTCCTGCGGACGCTGCAAAACTAGATAATATTCCAATTAATGCTTCTTTGACAGGGAATTTTTCAAATCCTAAAGTCAGTACAGATATGAAAGCTGCTGTTAGCAATTTGACTACGCAATTGGTCAACCAGCAGAAAGAAAAACTGACTCAAAAAGGAACTTCAGCACTTACAGATTTGATCAACAAAAACACTAAAGCAAAAGATACCACTCAGGCTGCTAAAACTGAAAAAGAGCAAAAAACTCAGGAAGTAACTAAAAAAGCTAGTGATTTATTGAATGGATTGTTTAAGAAGAAGAATCCATAAAGAAAGATGCTGAGATGCTAAGATGCTAAGTTTCTAAGTTTCTCAAAGCTAAAAAAAACTGAGAACCTCAGCACCTTAGAATCTTAGCATCTTAAAAAACAAAAAATCCTGTTCAAAATGAACAGGATTTTTTGTTTTTATATTGCTTTTGACAAACCATTCAATCTGCCGTTATTCAAAATAGTATTTATCGTTTTTATGTATTTCTTTTTGGTGTAGAGATTTACATCTATCCCAATGCTGCAATTATCGTACGGCTCATATTTTTTCAAATTTGATACGGAAAACAGCCCAATAGTTGGTGTATGTACCGCACTCGACAAGTGCATAATGCCACTGTCTGCACCAATAAACAACTCCGTATTTGCAATAACAGATCCTATTTCGCGAATATCTTTACTATAAAATGATGGTGCTTTAAACCCGATTTGCGATACGTTTTCTACCGGCAGAATTTCAATAATATTATAATCTTTATATTCTGCAGTAAGCTGAGAATAAAATTTTTCCCACCACTCTTCCGAAAGACATTTTGCTCCTGTCGCATAAGTAAAAATGCAAATCGTTTTTTTATCGTTGTCTGTAATTTCTTTTAGTTTTTTTCTACCTTCTGTAATTTCAGAAGCAGACAATTTGAGATCTATAGGCGCAATTATTTTATTGCCGTTTGTTGGCAACCTAAGTTTTGATAAAAAATTTCGAAAATTATAGACTGGATATTTTGCAATGTGTTCAAAATCATTCTTTTGTTCTACAGACTCATCGATGGAATCTCCAAAAAACTTGTATTTTGCATTTGAAAATTGAACTGCCAATCGGCCCGAAGAAGAATTTTGATCTACATTAATAGCTAAATCGTAGTGTGCTTTTTTTAATGAAATCCAAACCTTTGAGTATTCCACTAAACTTTTAAATGGCTTTTTAGGCAAATGAATTATTTTGTCAACGCTATCATATTTTTCAAAAATAATGGGAGCTAATGTACCTTTTACAAATAAATCGATTTTACAATTTGGAAACATTTCAGACACTTCTTGAACGAGTGGGGTAATCAATAAAAGGTTACCTAACCTTCCATTTGGTCTGCAGATAAGAACTTTCTTGATTTCACTCTTGTCGACCAAAATAAAATCGTCCTGTATATTTGCTTTTCCAACATTCTTTGTCAGGTTCCGCATTATGTTTCTTCTGTGTACATTAATTTTGCTTAAAACACTCATTTATGGAATAATTTAGGGGGATTACAAATCTCAATTAAAATTTAAAATAGTGGCAAACTCAAATCTACCTCCTTTTATTTTTTAAAAATAAATTCTTCCAATAAGCATTTGTTACAAAATTGTAACGAAATGTATCAATATTTACATCTTTTTGTTTTTGGAATTGAGTTAAAATTACAATAAATTATAATATATTTAACATTTTAATAGACGTATACATAAAAATTATCGACAAATACCGACCAAACCTAGACATTAATTGTGACAACATAACCTTCAGAACCGCGGATATTAAATACTGTTCCGTTCTCAAATAACAAATACTGGCCTTTAATCCCAGTTAGTTTTCCACTGAAAGAAGGTGTTTTATCTAAATTTAAACTATTCACTTTTGCAGGATAACTTAAAACTGGATATTGAAGTTCGTAAACATCATTTTTTTGAGCATAAAAATAATCTTTAACTTCTGACGGTATCAAACTTTCGATTTTGGCTTTTTCTGCAATCAGGTCAAAAGTCTCAACAGAATTTTGCAGCATTTTTCTCCAATTCGTCTTATCTGTATAATGATCTTTTAGCGCCACCTCTGTTATTCCAGCCAAATATCTGTTCGGAACCTCAACAATTGCAATAGCTTGAGAAGCGCCTTGATCTATCCAACGAGTTGGCACTTGCGATTTCCGCGTTACACCCACTTTTATCTCACAAGCCGAAGCCAAATACACAATGTGGGGCTGTAACTGCGCTTTTGATTCGTATTCTAAATCTCGGTCTGCAATTCCTAAATGTGCTGTGCTCAATTCTGGCCTCATAATCCAATCTCCAACAGCTGGACTTGAATAAAAGCATTCGTAACAAAAACCTTGTCGGTATATTTTTTTCTTCTTCTCGCAATTCAAGCATTGACAGCCTACAAAATTAATTTCAATTTCTTTGTCTAATAATTGATTCACATTTAAGAAACTATCTTCGAACACCAAATAATATTGAATTGGACTTCCAAGTTCAGTTTGCATTTTTGTCAGTACGCCTTGATATTGCATTCGTATTTTTTTATAATTGCTGATTTAGATTTATCAAAAGATTTAAAATTTTTTGTGTTAAAATTCGTTTATATAGTTGGAATCTTTACTTCAAATAGAATTGTTTTTTACAAAAAAATAGTATTTTTGATATGAAGACAAAGTTACTATTTGTCTCTCGATATTCAAATTTTATGTTTTTTGTTTTGCAAAGATTGTAAGATTTAAAACCTAAAATCAGTTAACTTAAAAACAAATTCATGCCTTTATCTATTATCAATTCGTTTGCATCTTGGGTCCTAAAACAAAGGATTCATCAAATAGAGCTTTTTTTAAAATACCCTAATGAAGTTCAGGAAGAATTATTGCACAACTTATTGACGGCATCTGAGAATACAGTTATTGGAAAACAATATGAATTTTCGAGTATTAATTCTTATCAGACCTTTGCAGAAAGAGTTCCTATTGCAACTTATGAAGAACTGCAGCCACTTATTGAACGCACACGTTTAGGCGAACAAAACGTTTTTTGGGAAAGCCCTATTAAATGGTTTGCCAAATCGAGTGGCACTACAAATGCTAAAAGTAAATTTATTCCCGTAAGTAATGAGGCTTTGGAAGATTGCCATTATAAAGGCAGTAAAGATCTTCTTTGTCTTTATTTGAATAATAATGAAGATTCTGAATTGTTTTTAGGAAAAAGTCTCCGTTTGGGAGGAAGTTCTCAGATTTACGAAAACAACAATACTTACTTTGGAGATTTATCGGCAATTTTAATTGAAAATATGCCAATTTGGGCAGAATTCAGCAGTACTCCAAGCAGCAAAACTTCATTGATGAGCGAATGGGAAACCAAACTTGCAGCTATTATCAACGAAACAAAAAATGAAAATGTAACTAGTTTTGCAGGGGTTCCATCTTGGATGCTGGTTTTAATGAATAAAGTTTTAGAGAATACAGGAAAACAAAACTTATTGGAACTTTGGCCAAATCTTGAAGTATATTTTCATGGCGGTGTGAGTTTTTCTCCATATAAAGAACAATACAAGAAAATTTTACCTAGTTCAGATTTTAAATATTACGAAATTTACAATGCTTCAGAAGGCTTTTTTGCGATTCAGGACCTAAATTATTCGAGCGATTTACTACTGATGCTGGACTACGGAATCTTCTACGAATTTATTCCGATGGACACTTTTGGAACTCCAAACCAAAAAGTAGTTCGTCTGGCAGATGTTGAATTAAATAAAAATTACGCTATTGTTATTACTACAAATTCTGGTTTATGGCGATATTTAATTGGCGATACAGTTCGTTTTACTTCTTTAAATCCGTACAGAATTAGAGTTACGGGAAGAACGAAGCATCACATTAATGTTTTTGGTGAGGAATTAATGGTTGAAAACACCGATCAAGCTATTGCAAAAGCTTGTCAGGTGACTCAAACTGAAGTTATAGATTACACAGTTGCTCCTATTTTTATGCAGGACAAAGAAAAAGGCGCGCACGAATGGATGATCGAATTCAAGAAAAATCCTGCCGATGTAGGTCTTTTCCAAAAAGTGCTTGATGAGACTTTACAAACGTTGAATTCTGATTACGAAGCGAAACGCTACAATAATATGACTTTAAATCCTTTGGTGGTTAATGTTGCCCGTGAAAATTTATTCTATGACTGGCTAAAGGAAAGAGATAAATTGGGCGGTCAGCATAAAATTCCGAGACTTTCGAATCAGAGAGATTATTTGGAACAATTGAAAGAAATGTGCTAAAACAACTTATAAAATGAAAGAAACAAAATTCAGCGAAATGACCACTGAAGAACTGATTAAAAATCAGAAAACACTAAAAACCGTGAATACCGTATTTTGCGTTGTGCTTTTTATGCTGTTCATTCTTAATATATTCATCGTTTTCATGAAGGGTTTTAGTGCCATGAATGTTATTCCTGTTGCCTTATTGCCTATTCTTTTCTTGAATCTTAAGAATTTGAAGGAGATTAAGAATGAATTGGAATCTAGAAAATAAAACGTTAATTCTACTAAACCTGCATTAGGGATAGAAGTGGAAATCCTTTTGTGGTAGTCCCGATAGTTATCAGGAGGCACAAAAGATTGCAACGGATAGCCCGACCCGACTTTTTCTGGCGGAACATGCCCATAAAAACAAACCTCAGCCTTTTATTGCAAAGACTGAGGTTTTTTTTTTATTTTGATTACGGAATTTCTAAATGCTATTTCTTCTTTGCCGAATAACATAGATGAATTTACTTTGCCAGGCTGAGCGGAGTCGAAGCCCTTTTCTACATGAAAGCCCTTCGACTCCGTTCAGGGCGACAGATTGCAAATTACATCATATCAATATATCTATCGTGATATCCTAATAAGTATAAAACACCATCAAGACCTAAACTTGAGATGGATGTTGAGGCGCTTTCTTTTACTTTTGGTTTCGCATGGAAAGCGATTCCAAGACCTGCTAAGTTTAGCATTGGCAAGTCATTGGCTCCATCTCCAACTGCGATTGTCTGATTGATGTGAATTCCTTCTTTTTCTGCGATTGCTTTTAGATATTCGGCTTTTTTCTGGCCATCTACGATGTCTCCTAAATATTTTCCCGTCAGTTTACCATCTTTTATTTCTAATTGATTGGCGTGAACGTAGTCTATTCCTAATTCTTTTTGAAGGTATTCTCCGAAATAGGTAAATCCTCCTGAAAGAATTGCAGTTTTATAGCCATAATATTTTAAAGCTTTCATCAAACGGTGTGCTCCTTGTGTTATTGGCAGATTTACGGCAACATTTTGCAAAACTTCTTCGCTTAAACCTTCTAGAAGTGCCATACGCTTTTTGAAACTTTCGTTAAAATCAATTTCACCGTTCATAGCCGATTCTGTAATAGCACGAACTTGATCTCCTACTCCATTCAATTCCGCAAGTTCGTCGATTACTTCGGTTTGAATTAAAGTTGAATCCATATCGAAGCAAACCAAACGGCGGTTTCTTCTGTAAATATTGTCTTCTTGGAAAGAAATATCAACGTTTAGCGTTCTGGAAATTTCCATAAAACTCGCTGTCATTATGATCTTGTTTACAATTTCACCCGTTACAGACAATTGAATACAAGAACGCGGATATTCTTCTTTTTCTACAACAGAAGTTCTTCCTGTTAATCGAATAATCGAATCGATATTTAAATTTTGGTCTGACAATATTTGGGTCACTGCAGACAATTGTGAAGCCGCCAGTTTTTCTCCCAAAATATTGATAATATAACGTTGTTTTGATTGTGATTTTACCCAAGTTTCGTAATCTTCTATAGAAATCGGAATAAATTTCACTTTGATTTCCAATTCGTATGCTTTAAACAAAAGATCTTTTAAAACAGGTGCAGATGATGATCCTGCGGCAATTTCGAACAAAATTCCTAGAGAAAGCGTATCGTGAATATCAGCTTGCCCGATATCTAAAATATTAGCATCGTATGCTGCTAATACAGCTGTTAATCCTGCTGTAACTCCAATTTTATCGTGTCCAGAAACTTTTAGTAAGATTATTTCTTTGTCTTCTGCTGCCATTTTTCTTTCTTGATTATGAAGCGACAAAAATCGACAATCTCTAGATGATAAAAAAGAATAATCTTTGTTTTTTTGAAACAAAAAAGCACATTTTCATGTGCTTTTTTGAGTAATTTAACAATTATGTCCCGCTATTAAAATAACGTAACTTTTATGTTATTTCATTCCTTCGTTTTTGTCAAAACTCACCATCCAGTTGATGCCGAATTTATCTTTAAACATTCCGAAATAAGATCCCCAGAAAGTGTCATTCATCGGCATTTCTACTTTTCCACCTGCCGAAAGTCCGTTGAAGATTTTGTCTGCCTCTTCTCTGCTTTCTGCATTAATAGAAACAGAAAAATTATCTCCAAAACCGACATCTCCATATCTTGGATGTGTGTCGCTTCCCATTAAAATACTATTTCCAATTGGAAGCGATACGTGCATAATTCTATTCAAAGCTTCTTCAGAAAGCACCTCGCCTTCTTCTGCCGGAGCATCTTTAAATTTTCCGATATAAGGAAAATCTCCACCAAAAACTGATCTGTAAAACAGAAATGCTTCTTCGCATGTTCCGTTAAACATTAAATATGGATTTACTGCTGTTGCCATGATATTTTGTTTTTAATTGTTAATTATCAGTTATAAATTGTAAATCTCTTTCTTCTATTCTCTTTTCTCTCTCTTCTAGCTTTACTTCTCTGACAATTCTTTAATCAATTCTACCGCTTTTGGAAAGGCATCTTTGAAATAATCAATATGTTTTTCGATTACATCTACCTCAACATGAAGATCTACAACATCTCCTTTTTGAGTCAGTCTGTATGTTTCCATAGAACCACTCCATTTTTCCGTTTCCTCATTTGGCGGCACTTCTTTAAAGTCTTTGATTTCGCCAAGATGTTTAAAAGCCATATATTCGTTTGGAATTTTAGTCTCAATAAGGCTATTCATCCCTGTTCCTCCAGGTCCAAGAAAATAAATTTTGTCCCCTTCGTTCCAATTCGATTCAGCGTAACTTCCTTCACAAAAAGCGCTTGTCCACTTTCGGTAAGTTTCATCATCCCATAAGACTTTCCAAATTTTCTCTTTAGAAGCCTTTATCTCAGTATTAAATATTAATTTTTCCATCTTAACCTGGTAATTTACTAAAATCCATAAATAGAATATTCCAACGATGACCATCCAAATCGGCAAAACCACAGCCATACATCCAACCTTGGTTTTCTGCAGGAGGAGCAAAAATGGTTCCGCCAGCTTCTTTGACTTTTTCAGCTAATTCATCAACTTCTTCCCTGCTTTCTGCGTCGATTGAAATCAAGACTTCCGAACTTGAATTCGTATCGGTAATGTTGTTCTTGGAAAAACTTGAAAAAAGTATTTCTTCAAAAAGCATTATCACAAAATGTCCTTCACCTACAACCATGCACGTCGAACTTGGCGTATCATGTTGTTCATTAAACGAAAAACCAATTTTCCAGAAAAAATCTTTCGCTTTTGCCACATCCTTTACAGGAAGATTCAACCATATTTGTTTTGTCATTTTTTTGTTTTTTTTTGTTGGGTTAGATATTTATTTCTTTTAAACCATATGAGTAATGTAAGCTAATTTAAGTTTGTAATCTTTGAACCTTTGTCACTTTGAGACTTTAGAAGTCTAAAAACTAATTTGCTTCAATGTAACTTTTAAAATTATCCAAAATTGCCTGCCAGCCAGCGCGCTGCATCTCTTCTGGATTTTGTGTTTCTGGATCGAAACTTTCAATTATTTCAACACCTTCTGCTGTTTCTGTAAAAGTAATTTCAACCTTTCTTCCGTCTCCCATAACATACGAAAGCGCTTGGTTTGGTTTTACTAAAGTAAATTCTCCTTCGAAATCAAAACTCATACTTCCGTCTTTTGCAGCCATAGTCGATTTGAATCTTCCTCCTTCTCTCACATCGGCTTCTGCATAAGGCGTGTGCCAATCAGGAGAAGCAAAGCTCCATTTTGTAATATGTTCTGGAGTGTTCCAAAAATTCCAAACTTTGTCAAGAGATGCATTAACGGTCTTTTTAATTGTGATCATTTTTAAGTTTTTTAATAATTTATTTTCCGTTTGATTTTGTTCTTACTTAATTACATGTTTTCTGGAATCTGACTTTCATCCATAAAGAAAACTTCCCAATGATGTCCGTCTACATCTAGAAAAGTTCTTTGGTACATCCAGCCATAATCTTGAGATTGCTGGTAATCTATTCCTCCAGCCTTAACTGCCTTCTCAATCATTTCATCTACCTGTTCTCGAGTTTCTACAGAAAGTGCCATAAGCGCTTCGCTGGTTGTTGTAGAATCACAAATTTCCTTCTTTGTAAATGTTTGATAAAACTCTTTTACCAAAAGCATCACAAAGATGCTTTCGCTTATAACGATACAAGCTCCTTTGTCATTAGTAAATTTCGGATTAGTTGGAAAGCCGAGTTCGTTAAAAAAAGATATTGCGCGATTTAAATCTTTTACAGCAAGATTTAAGAAGATTTTTGTTTTCATCTTTATAAAATTACGAATTAATTAAAACAAATTTAATTTTTTAAGATTACTTAAAAATGCCAATAAAAGTCATTTTTAGGGGCATTTGAGACAATTTGCTTATTTTTGTAAGATACTGAAATTCCAAAAGACCAAAAATCATGAGCAAGAAACTAGGATTAATCGTACCTCACGACTATAAATTACTGAGCATTGCTGCAATATTAGAAGTATTCGAAACCACAAATAAACTTACGTCTGGAGATGAGAAACCATTCGAAATTATGATTTTTCAATCGAAAGAACAAAACGATCAAGGAAATGTATTTGGATATAAAAGCAATGCCATTGAAACTTCGGATAGTATTCTAGACTTAATTTTAATTCCCGCTTTTACTACCGACAATATGAGCGAAATGATCAAGAAGAATAAAAGTTTTATTCCGTGGTTGCAAAAACAGCACAAGGCAGGAGCTGAATTAGCGAGTTTTTGTACTGGAGCTTTTTTGTTTGCTGCTTCTGGTTTACTAAATGAAAAATTGGCCACAACACATGTTGATGCTTGCAGCGCTTTTACAAAAGCTTTTCCGATGGTAAAACTAAAACCTGAAGAAACGCTAACTGCAGACGGAAGTTTATACACCAGCGGAGGATCAACTTCAACTTTTCACTTGCTGATTCTTTTGGTTCAGAAATTCTGTGGCAACGAAATGGCAGTCAAAATCGCCAAAATATTTTCTATCGATTTGAACAGATACAAACAAAGCTATTTCAGTACTTTTAGACCCAATCATTTACATAATGATTCTTTAGTAGCTATGCTACAGCAAAAAATTGAAAGCCAGTACCATTCAATCGAAAAACTGGAAGAAATCACAAAAGATATTCCGACAAGTGCTCGAAACATGACACGCCGTTTCAAACAAGTGACAGGAATTCCGCCAATTGAATATTTACAGAATATTAGAGTCGAAAGTTCGAAGAAATATTTAGAACAAACCCAACTTTCAATCTCGGAAATTATTGAAAAAACTGGCTATAACGATCCAAAAGCTTTTAGAAAAGTGTTTTATAAAATGGTCGGCATGAAACCAATTGAGTATCGCGAGAAGTTTAGAGTGCAATAATAAAAAAACCTGCTCAAATAAATGAGCAGGTTCTATAATTGAACTTTGTCAAAGTTATTTTTTACTTTAAGAAGCAATTTCCATACGCTTCAATAAGTTTTTGCTTAGCGTATGTTCTGCATATTCTTTGTCGATTGTCAAACTTATATCATCTGATGTTGGCAGTTCGTACATGGCATCTGTCAAGATAGCTTCACATAATGAACGCAATCCACGAGCTCCTAGTTTATACTCTAAAGCTTTATCTACAATAAAATCTAAAGCCTCGTCTGTAATCGTAAATTCAACATCATCCATTAAGAATAATTTCTGATATTGTTTGATCAATGCATTTTTAGGTTGTGTTAAAATCGCACGAAGCGTTGCTTTATCCAAAGGATCCATGTGCGTTAAAACTGGCAAACGTCCAATGATCTCAGGAATCAAACCAAAGTCTTTGATATCTTTTGGTATGATGTATTGCAATAAATTATCTTTATCAATATTGTCAGTGTTTTTAGAAGTAGAGTAACCAACTGCCTGACGGTTTAAGCGTTTTGAAATAATACGTTCTACTCCATCAAAAGCACCACCAGCAATAAATAAGATGTTTTGAGTATTTACCTCAACGAATTTTTGGTCTGGGTGTTTACGTCCACCCTTTGGCGGTACGTTTACGACTGTTCCTTCCAATAACTTCAATAATGCCTGTTGAACACCTTCTCCAGAAACGTCACGCGTTATTGAAGGGTTATCACTTTTACGAGCGATTTTATCGATCTCATCAATAAATACGATTCCTCTTTCTGCTTTTGCTACGTCATAATCTGCAGCTTGAAGCAAACGAGTCAAAATACTTTCAACGTCTTCCCCAACATAACCCGCTTCTGTCAATACTGTAGCATCAACAATTGCCAAAGGAACGTCTAACATTTTAGCAATAGTTTTTGCCACTAATGTTTTTCCCGTTCCTGTCTGACCAACCATAATGATGTTGCTTTTTTCAATCTCAACTTCATCGTCCAATTGCTGTTGCATTAAACGTTTGTAGTGATTGTAAACCGCAACCGACATTACTTTTTTAGTCTGATCTTGACCAATAACATATTGATCTAGGAAAGCTCTAATTTCTTTTGGTTTCTTCAAAATCAAGTCCCCAACTAGTTTCGCGCTTCCGCTAGATTTTAATTCTTCTAAAACAATTCCGTGTGCCTGTTCAATACACTTATCACAAATATGTGCATTGATACCAGCTATTAATAAATTAGTTTCTGGCTTCTTTCTTCCACAAAACGAACATTCTAATACTACTTTTGCCATTCTATTTAAGTTACTAAGCTGCAAAGATACTAAGTTTCTAAGCTTTTTGATTTAATTAAAACTTAAAAACTTAATTCTTTGCAGCTTAATATTTATTTTTTGTTTCAAGTTTCAGGTTCCAAGTTTCAAGTTGGTTTGTGTTATACACCAAATTTGAACTTGAATCCTTAAACAATTTAAAGCTTAAAAAATTATCCTCTTCTTAATACTTCGTCAATCATTCCGTATTCTTTTGCTTCGTCTGCTTTCATCCAGTAATCACGTTCACTGTCTTTGTGAACTCTTTCGAAAGTCTGACCAGAATGATGAGAAATAATATTGTAAAGCTCATCTTTTAATTTTAACATCTCACGTAAATTGATTTCCATATCTGTTGCAACACCTTGCGCTCCTCCAGACGGCTGGTGAATCATAACTCTTGAGTGAGGCAATGCAGAACGTTTTCCTGCAGCTCCAGCACATAATAAAACTGCTCCCATAGAAGCTGCCATTCCTGTACAAATTGTCGCTACATCAGGCTTGATGTATTGCATAGTATCGTAAATTCCTAAACCTGCGTAAACACTTCCTCCTGGAGAGTTTAAATAAATTTGAATATCTTTTGAAGCGTCAGCGCTTTCTAAAAATAACAACTGAGCCTGAACGATATTAGCAATCTGATCGTCAATACCAGTTCCTAAAAAGATAATTCTGTCCATCATTAATCTTGAGAAAACGTCTAATTGAGAAATATTCAGCTGACGCTCTTCTATAATATATGGAGTCATATTGGTTGGAGTCATTGCCGCTACGATTTTATCGTAATACATTGCGTTTACCCCTTGGTGCTTTGTAGCAAATTTTTTGAATTCTTTACCGTAGTTCATATTTTTAGTTTAAAGTTGAAAAGTCTAAAGTCAGAAAATAACTAAAACGAATTAAACAAAGTTCATACCTTTTTATGAAGGATGCCAATTTGTCTTCTTTTTTTAAGATGCTAAGATTCTAAGGCGCTAAGGTTCTAAGTTTTTTTTACTAAGGAACATTTTACCAACTTGAAATCTGAAACAAAAAAAGAACGTCAACAGAATAAAAATTCCATTGACGTTCAAATATAATTATTTTTATCTTTCAGTTTCTGTAATAAAATCTTAATTTTTAAAAAGTATACTTCTTAACTTTCGACTTTAAAACTTTTGACTTTTCAGACTTAGATTTATTCACCGTAAGAAGCTGCGATAAATTCTTCGTAAGTAACCTCTTTAGTAGTTGGGTTAGCTTTTTCTTTGAAGATTTCCAGCATCTTAGATGCTACAACTTGTTCAGAAAGTCTTTTCACTTCGTCTTGGTTAGATAAAACTCTAGCCACGATTCCTTGAACTTCTTCGTCAGTTGGGTTTGTTTGACCAAATTGAGCCATCTGCTGTCTGATTGCGTTTGATGTAAACTCTTTCAAATCTTCAAATGTAATTTGGATATTGCTTTGAGCTAAAGCTTTTCCTTCAATTAGTTGGAAACGTAAACCTTTTTCAGATCTTGCGTATTCTACCTCAGCTTCTTCTGGAGTTAATTTCTTCTCTCCAACAGTTTGCAACCATTTTTTCAAGAATTCAGCTGGTAAATCGAATTTTGTGTTTTCGATTAAGAAATCCTGAACATCTAATAATAATTTTTGTTCTGCTTGCTGCGCGAATTGTGCTTCAGCATCTTCTTTAATTTTAGCTTTTAAATCTTCTAAAGAAGCTACTTTTCCTTCTCCAAAAAGTTTGTCAAATAATTCTTGGTTCAATTCAGCTGGCTCAGAACCGTTGATAGCTTCGATTGTGAAGTTTACCTCAACATCTAAACCGTGAACTCCTTCGTGACCTACTTTTAAGTAATCCATTAATTGGTGATCGTCATCAAATAAACCTTTTGTGCTTACTGTAACGACATCTCCAACTTTTTTACCTATGAATTGTTTTTGAGCTTTTTTGCTGAATGTATCAACAGAGATTGTAGTAGTATTGTTGATTCCGTTTGCTTCGCTTGAGAAAGTTCCAGTTAAGTCAGATTTTGCATCAGATACTTCTTGTGGAACTGCTTTTCCAAATTGTTTTTGGATACGCTCAACTTGTCCGTCGATTAATTTATCGTCAGCAGTAACAATATATTTTACGATGTTATTTTTAGCTTCCAAATCAATTTCGAAGTTTGGCACTAAACCAATCTCGTACTCGAAAGTTAATTCTTCTGCATCCCAGTTAAAATCTTCGTTTACTTTTGGAAGCGGAGTTCCTAAAAGATTTAATCTTTCAGATTGAATATAACGCTCTAAAGCCAAATCAACTACTTTTTTGATCTCTTCTTGCTTAATAGCTTTTCCGTATTGTTTTTCAACAAGATCTTTAGGAACTTGTCCTTTTCTAAATCCTTTTACTTGCGCTAAAGGCATTTTTTCGTTGATTCTTTTTGCTACTTGACCTTTATAATCCATATGAACAACGTTCATAACAATCGTCTCGTTTACAGCGTCTATTGCTACTCTTTTAATATCCATCTTCTTCTTTAATTTACGTAATAAAATTGGGTTGCAAAATTATAAAATTTTTGCAACCCAACCAAGTTTTTAATCTATTGTATTTGAAGCAGTTTTAATCTGCTCGATTTGTTTTTATTTATCGTCTCCCAATATTTTATAAGTAAGGGATTGGAGTATAGACAAAATAATACTGAATATTAATGCTGTCCAAAATGAATTTACTGCAAAACCGCCTACAATATTAGTGCACAGCAAAATAATTACCGCGTTGATCACCAGTAAAAACAAACCTAATGTGACCAATGTAACTGGCAAAGTTAAAATCACTAAAATTGGTTTTATAAAAACATTCAGTAATCCTAAAACTACTGCAACAATTAGAGCTGTACCAAAACTAGCCACATGCACTCCAGTCAAAATATTAGACAACAACAAAACTAAAGCAGCAGTAACAAGGAGTCTAAGTAATAATTTCATGGTTCTTGAGGTTTAAAATTTATTTAAAAGTAATAAAATTTCATCAAAAAGAACTACTCTTTTAAAAACGTAGTGGTCAATTCGAAAAACAGCTGCGGATTTTCAGCATGAAGCCAATGTCCAGCATTTGGAATCGTTTCTAATTTTAAATTCGGAAAATGCTTTCGGATTCCGTCAATATCCTGATCTTGAATATAGCCCGAATTTCCTCCTCTAATAAATAATGTCGGATTATTAAAAACTAAATGATCTGCCAAAGGCTTCCCAATAGCATCTAAATTATTATTGAAAGCCTCTAAATTAAATCGGAAAGCCAATTGCCCAGGTTCTTTCCAATATAAATTCTTTAGCAAAAACTGGCGCGTTCCAAAATCTGTTACATATTGTGATAAAATTGCCTCCACATCATTTCGGCTTGGTTTTACCGAAAAATCAACAGCATTTAATCCTGCCAAAATATCTTGGTGATGCTGTTTGTAGAATCTCGGACCAATATCTGCCACAATCAATTTGTCTACAATTTCAGGATGAGTCGTTGCAAAAAGCATCGCTACTTTTCCTCCCATTGAATGGCCTAGGATATCAATTCGCGTTAAATTATTTGCCTGACAGTATTCATAAACATCTTGAACCATCGCCTCGTAACTCCATTCATCCGAATGAAAACTGCGGCCGTGGTTTCTTAAATCTAAAATATGAACTTGAAATCCGGCTTCTACATATTGTCCCGCAAGAGTTTTCCAGTTATCAGACATTCCAAGAAATCCGTGCATGATGATAAATGGTTTTCCTTCGCCTTCTATTTTTGAATAAAGCATATTTTTATTTTTTTCCTTTAAACGAATTATTTCAATTTATTCAGATACATATTTACAGTGTTATCCAAACCTACATAAAGTGCCTCCGAAATCAAGGCATGACCAATAGAAACTTCCAATAAACCTGGAATATTTTGTTTGAAAAACTTGATATTATCTAAACTTAAATCGTGTCCAGCATTGATTCCTAAGCCCAATTCATTTGCCAATTCTGCCGCTTTAGTGTACGGTTCAATTCCTTTTTCGTTTCCTAAACTATATTGATGCGCAAAAGATTCTGTATACAATTCAATTCTATCTGTTCCTGTTTTCTTTGCACCTTCAATCATTTCTAAAATCGGATCAACAAAAATAGACGTTCTAATTCCGTTTCTTTGAAATTCCTGAATAACTTCAGTTAAATAATCTTGATTTTTAATGGTATCCCAACCTGCAGATGAAGTTATCGCTCCAATTGCATCTGGAACCAATGTCACTTGATCTGGTTTGCACTCTAAAACCAAATCAATAAAATTATGCTGCGGATTTCCTTCAATATTATATTCTGTTGTAACAATAGCTTTTAAATCGCGTGCATCCTGATAACGAATATGACGCTCGTCTGGACGAGGATGAATTGTAATTCCCTGCCCTCCAAAACGCTGAATATCTGTCGCTACTTTTAATAAATTGGGAACATTTCCGCCTCGAGCATTTCTAAGCGTTGCTATTTTATTGATATTTACACTTAATTTTGTCATATAAGATAGATATTAATTCTAGTAACATTATATTTGTTACGACAAAAATACAAAGTAAAACAGAGCGGTTTTCGGTATTTTTTGATTATTTTGCATCAAATATCCTCAATTGATTTATGACAGAAATTACAAACTATATCACAAACGATTTCAGGGCAATTGACAGTCAGGAAACAATAGCGTCGATTCAGGACTTTTTTGTCGATGTAAATTTTTCTCATTTTCCGATTTTAGAAGATGGTGTTTTTATTGGAAGCATCTCTTCTGACGATGTTGAAACATTTGACATTGAAAAAAAAGCAATTGATTACAAATATACTTTAGAACGTTTTTTTGCCAGAAAATCAATGATTTGGCTAGACGTTCTAGAAGTTTTTGCCAAAAACCACACAAACCTTCTTCCAATTCTTGACGAGAATAATAATTACATTGGATATTACGAAATGGAAGACATCATGAAATTTTTTCAGGAAACTCCATTTTTAAAAGAGCCAGGCGCGATTATTATTGTTCAAAAAGGCCTTTTGGATTATTCTATGAGTGAGGTGACTCAAATTGTAGAAAGCAACAATGGTAAAATTTTAGGATGTTTTGTTTCGGAGGCTGATACAGAGAATGTTCAGATTACTGTAAAAATTGGTTTAGGGGCAATTAATGAAATCATCCAAACCTACAGAAGGTATGGTTACGAAATCATTTCAGAACATCAGGAAGACACCTATATTAACAGTTTAAAAGAACGATCAGATTACTTAGACAAGTATCTTAATATATAAGTTATGAATGTGCCAATGGGAAAATTAGATAATTAGATGATTTTAGCATTTTCTAATTCTCTAATTGAAACATTGACCAATTCTCTAATTTAACAACGAATGAAAATAGCCATTTACGGACAATATTATCAGAACAGTACCGAACCTATCATAAAAGACATTTTCAATTTCTTTAATACCAACAATATCGAGATGGTAATTGAAGAAAATTTTCTGAATATGCTTTATGAAAAACAGCTTGTAAAAAAAGAATACAAAACTTTTTCCCCAAGTACTGCTTTAGACAATAGTTTCGAAATGCTGATCAGTATTGGTGGTGATGGTACTATTTTAAGAGCCGCTGCTTTCGTTCGTAATTCTGGTGTTCCTTTATTAGGAATCAACGCTGGAAGACTAGGCTTTCTGGCTAAAGTTCAAAAAGAAAACATAGATATTTTGCTTCAATATGTTATTAGCCAAAACTATACAACTTCTGAAAGAACCTTATTAGGAATAACATGTGAACCGTATAACGAAGCTTTTAAGGAACTAAATTTCGCTATGAACGAAGTTACAGTGAGTAGAAAAGACACGACTTCGATGATTACAGTTGAAACTTACTTGAACAACGAATATTTAAATTCTTACTGGGCCGACGGACTAATCATTTCAACGCCAACCGGATCAACTGGTTATTCTCTAAGCTGTGGCGGGCCAATTTTAACACCAGATGTAAAGAGTTTAGTTATTACACCAATTGCTCCACATAATTTAACCGCTAGACCGCTTGTTATTCCTGACGATACCGAAATTACATTGCGTGTTACAGGAAGAGAAGACCAATATTTGGTTTCTTTAGACTCGAGGATTTCTTCTGTAAAAAACGAGTCTATTTTAAAAATAAAAAAAACAGATTACAAAATTAAAATGGTTGAAATACCAGGCGAAACTTTCTTGAAAACCTTAAGAAATAAATTGCTCTGGGGAGAAGATAAAAGAAATTAAACTCTTTTCTGATTCTTCACTATACGATAATACCACATTTTCTCGTTCTGCATGTAGTGAATCATCATTAAATGGCTCAAAATCATATCATAAAATGAAAAAAAAGCACATTTAACTAAAGGAACTTTGATTCGTATTGATAATTATTATATTTGCACGCAATTTTGAATTAAATGAAGAAAATTTTTAATTTATTGTTATGTTTTTTCCCTCTTATTACACTAAATGCTCAAATAAACGAGATTGGTGTTTTTTTTGGCGGAAGTAACTTTATAGGCGATGTTGGAAAAACAACCTACATCTCACCTGAAAAACCAGCTTTTGGTATTCTTTACAAATGGAATAGAAGTCCGAGGCACTCTTGGAGATTTTCTTACACACAATCAAATATTACTGGAAATGATTTTAAATCTGATGAAACAGGAAGAAATCAAAGGGGCTATCGTTTCGACAATGACATTAAAGAGCTATCTGCAGGATTAGAATTCAATTTTTTCGATTTTAATCTCCACGATTATCATACAAAAATAACGCCTTATGTTTTTACAGGATTAAATTACTTTTTCTTTAGCAACTTATACCGATACACTACAAGCCCAAACACAGTATACGAACTAAAAAATCAAAGCTCTATAGCCATACCTATTATATTAGGTATAAAATCAAATATATCGCCACGTTTTATTTTGGCCGCTGAAGTCGGGGCGCGTTACACTTTTACTGATAATATAGACGGAAGCAATCCTAATACAAGTAATCCAAATATTATGAAATTTGGAAATTTAAATAATAATGACTGGTATGTTTTTTCAGGTGTTACTTTAACGTATACCTTTGGACAGAAACCTTGCTATTGCCCAGAATAAAATGAATTTAATAGAATCAATAGATCACACAAACCTACCTAAACACCTTGCCATCATTATGGACGGCAACGGACGCTGGGCAAAACAACAAGGCTATTTACGCGCGTTTGGCCATGAAAATGGGACAAAATCTGTAAAAGAAATCATCAAAACCTCAGCCAGACTTGGAATTGAATATTTAACCCTGTATGCTTTTTCGACAGAAAATTGGAATCGCCCAAAATTGGAAGTACAGGCATTAATGAAAATATTGATCAATTCATTAAAAAAAGAGCTTGTTACCCTTCAGGAAAACAATATCAGACTTAATGCAATTGGAAATCTTGATAAATTACCAAAAACAGCCCAAAAAGAACTTTTGGATGTTATGGAAAAAACTAAAAATAATACTCGTTTAACCCTTACCCTCGCTTTAAGTTATGGCTCCAGAGAGGAACTGGTAAATGCTGTAAAAGCAATTAGTGATAAAGTTAAAAATAATATAATTTCAATAGACACTATTGACGATTCAATTATAAATGAGCATCTTTACACGCAAAATTTACCTGACGTAGATTTATTAATACGAACAAGTGGAGAACATAGAATAAGTAATTTTTTGTTATGGCAGATTGCCTACGCAGAATTGTATTTTACTAATGTCTTGTGGCCAGACTTTAAAGACCAAGATTTATATGAGGCTATTATTAGTTATCAAAAAAGAGAACGTAGATTTGGAAAAACCAGTGAACAAATTAAATAATTTTTTAGTGTTGCAAAAAAAAATACAAATAGTCTTTACCCTTTTACTTTTGGGTAGTTTTTCACAAATTAAAGCACAAGAAAGAGTTCCTTTTGATCAAGGGAAAAAATATATTCTAGCTAAAGTTTCTGTTGTTGGTAAAATAAGCTTCAATGAACAGACTGTTGTCACTTTTTCAGGGCTTCAAAAAGGTCAGGAAATCACTGTTCCTGGAGAAGAAATCAGTAGCGCAATTAAAAAATTAGGTAAACTGGGTCTTTTTGACGAAATCGCTTTCTATGTTAATAAAGTAGAAAATGATAGTATTTATTTAGATTTAGATATTGTTGAGCTTCCTAAATTAAACGAGGTTAAAATTGTTGGTGTTAAGAAAAGTAAAGTCGAAGGCTTAATTAAAGATAACAACCTGACAAAAAACAAAATTGTCAACGAAAACTTAATTACAACGACCAAAAATTACATCGAAAACAAATACAAAAAAGAAGGGTTTTATAACACAAAAGTTACTATCACCAATACTCCAGACACTATCAACGGGCATCAGGTAAACATGCTTGTCAGGATAGATAAAGGAGACAAAGTAAAAATCAGCAGCATTGATTTTACAGGAAATAAACAGCTTACAGACAACCAATTGCGAGCTGCAATGAAAGACACGAAACAGAAAAATTTCATTCGCGTATTTAAAGCCTCTAAATTTATTCCTGAGAAATATAAAACTGACTTAGAAAAAGTAATCGCGGCCTACAAAGAAAAAGGGTATCGTGACGCTCGTATTATCTACGATTCAGTACAATATAATAAGAAAAAAAATACGCTTGCAATTAAAATTAATGTAGAAGAAGGTAACAAATATTACTTTGGAAATATTAAATTCTTAGGAAATACAGTTTATTCAGATCAGCTATTAAGCCGTTATTTAGGAATCAAAAAAGGCGAAACTTATAATGGGGTTTTATTAGAAAAAAGAATCGCTGATAAAACAAAACCAGACGCAGAAGACATTACCAATTTATACCAAAACAATGGTTATTTGTTCTCAAATATTAATGCTGTAGAGGTAAAAACAGTTAATGATACTATCGATTTTGAGATTAGAGTAACAGAAGGTCCTATTGCTTATTTCAACAAAATTACAGTTGTTGGAAACGACAAAACAAATGACCACGTTATTTACCGTGAGTTAAGAACTAAACCAGGCGAAAAATACAGTAAAGAACAATTAGTGAGAACGATTCGTGAGATTGGTCAATTAGGTTTCTTTGATCCTGAGGCAATCGATCCTAAATTCAAAAACGTTGATGCCGGAGCTGGAACTGTTGATATTGAATACAACGTAGTAGAAAAAGGATCTAGCCAAGTCGAACTTCAAGGAGGTTATGGCGGCGGAGGTTTCATAGGAACTTTAGGGCTTTCGTTCAACAACTTCTCTGCTCGAAAATTATTTGACAAAGAAGCTTACAAGCCTTTACCAATGGGAGATGGACAAAAAGTAGCGCTTCGTTTACAAGGAAGTACTTATTTCCAAACCTATAGTTTATCTTTCTCAGAACCTTGGTTTGGAGGAAAAAAACCGGTACAGTTTAGTTCATCTATTTCATACAGTAAGCAATTTCTTAACAATTACATCACTAGAACTGTTGATAAAAGCAAAAGTTTTAATATTTTTACAGTACAAGTTGGTTTAGCAAAAAGATTAACAGTGCCAGATGACTACTTCGTATTATCACAATCTGTAAGTTATCAGCACTATGACTTGAACAATTATAATACTGGTTTGTTTACTTTTGGTAATGGTGCATCAAGAAACTTAGCGTATACTATAGGACTTTCAAGAAGCAATAAAGGGGTAAATCCAATATTCCCGACATATGGTTCTGAATTCAGTATTACAGCAAAAGTTACGCCTCCATATTCATTATTTAATGGAGTTGATTATGGTGATTTACAAAACCAAAAAGAATATAAAACACAATATACAGGAACATCTGGAAGTGGTATAGACGGAAAACCGCTTAATAATGGTGACTACGTTAAAACAGAAACTATAAATGGAACAACTGGATATGTAAGCGTTGGATCTGATTATGCAAGCGCTGATACAGATGTAGCAAAAGTCGATCAGAAGAAATATAACTGGTTAGAATATTATAAAGTTAAATTTAGAGGAGACTGGTATACTAAAGTTTATGGAAAACTAGTATTAAGAACCTTAACAGAGTTTGGTTTCTTAGGAGCGTATAATCAAGAAAGAGGTGTAATTCCGTTTGAGCGTTTTTATTTAGGAGGTGATGGTATGGCAAACTACTCAATGGACGGTAGAGAGACGATTCAGTTGAGAGGTTATCCAAACAACTCTTTGACTCCTGTAAATGCAAATGGAGATGCAATTGGAGCAACGATTTACAACAAGTTCTCGATGGAATTGCGTTACCCAATTACATTAAAAGCATCTGCTTCGATTTATGCCTTAACGTTCTTAGAAGCAGGTTCATCATATCCAACGTTCAAAGATTATAACCCATTTGACTTAAGCCGTTCTGCTGGTGCTGGTTTACGTGTATTCATGCCTGCATTTGGTTTATTGGGTATTGACTTTGGTTACGGATTTGATGCTCTTCCAGGACAAACAAAAGCTAATGGTTGGGAAACACACTTTATCATTGGACAACAATTTTAGTGAAATAACGTTTGGTTAAAAATCATCAAATAAAGTTATGTTATGAGAAAACAATTTTTATTTATATTTTTAGCCTTGATTGTAGCAAATACAAGTCAGGCACAAGGAAAGACTACTCGAATTGGCTACATCGACATGGAATATATTTTAGAAAATGTTTCCGATTATAAAGAAGCTAAATCACAATTAGAGCAAAAAGCTCAAAAGTGGAAACAAGAAGTTGAAGCCAAAAAATTAAATATAAATAATTTGAAAGAAAGCTTAAAAACAGAAAAAGCTTTACTAACAAAAGAATTGATAGAAGAAAGAGAAACAGAAATTAAGTTTCTTGAGCAGGAAATGATGGATTATCAGCAGAAGCAATTTGGTTCTGATGGAAATCTAATGAGACAAAAAGCGGCTTTGGCAAAGCCAATACAAGATCAGGTTTTTACTGCCGTACAAGATATAGCCGAAGCAAAAAATTATGATTTTGTTTTTGATAAATCATCCGATCTAACTATGCTTTTCAGCAATAAAAGATTTGACATCAGCGATCAGGTTTTAAGAATCTTAAACCGTACTGAAAAACGTGAGCAGCTGACCAAAAAGCAATTGAAGGAGCAAGAGGCTAAAGAAAATATGGAAAATGCTATTGACGAAAATCCAGCAATGGCCGATCGCCAAAAAGCACTTGACGAGAAAAGAGCTGCAAGAGAAAAACTAATTCAGGATAGAAAATTAGAGCAGGAAGCTAAGAGAAAAGAATACGACGACAGAAGAAAAGCGCTGCAAGAAGAAAGAGAAGCTAAAAAAAATGGCACGGTTTCTGGAACAGTTCCAGCAGCAGTCCCTGCCTCAGCGGCAGATGCTGCCAAAACAAACTCAACTGCTAAAACTGCAACGCCAACAGCAACTGGAGAAACACCTGCCGCTCAACAGCCAGCAATGACAAAAGCAGAGGAAAGACAATTACTGTACGAACAGCGTAAAAAGGAATTGGAAGAAAGAAGAAAGAAAATTTTAGAAGAAAGAGAAGCGGCTAAAAAAGCAAAAGAAGCCGAATCGCAAAAAACAAATACGACCAATAATTAATTAATATTTTAAAAATGATGAAACAAATCAAAACTTTACTAATTGCTGCAATTCTTATTTTAGGAGCAAGTAACACAATGAACGCACAAGCGAAGGTAGCTCATGTTGATGTAAGCGAGATCATGTCGAAAATGCCTGCTATGCTAGATGCTCAAAATCAACTGCAAAAATTAAGTGGTACATATGATGCTGAATACAAAAAAATGGTTGACGAATATCAAGTAAAAATTAAAAAGTACGAAGCTGAAGCTGCAACTGTAACAGATGCTGTAAACGGTGAGCGTTCTAAAGAAGTTCAAGATATGCAAAAGAGAATTGTTGATTACAGAGACAATGCTCAAAAAGAATTACAACAAAAAGAAACAGATATCGTAAAACCTTTAATGGAAAAAGTAAGAGCTTCTATCCAAAAAGTTGGAAAAGCTAAAGGTTTCCAATATGTTTTAGACGGTTCTACTTTATTATTAGCTGATGGTCCAAACATCACTGCTGATGTTAAAAAAGATTTAGGATTCTAAGAAATTAAATTCCGATAATTAAGCTGCTCAATTTATATAATTTGAGCAGTTTTTTTTTACAAAAAATTAAACCTAATCTTTGGTATTATTTCAAGATTTCGCTTAATTTAGAATAACGAATTTTATTAAAAAATATTAAATTTGCTTTATGATAAACAATAATCCTATAGGCGTTTTTGATTCTGGCATTGGTGGAACTTCCATTTGGAGCGCCATTCATGACCTTCTTCCAAATGAAAAAACCATTTATCTGGCTGACAGTAAAAATGCTCCTTATGGGCAAAGAAGCAAAGATGAAATTGTTGCATTAAGCAAAAAAAATGTAGAATTTTTACTAGAGAATAATTGCAAGCTAATTGTTGTTGCTTGCAATACCGCAACCACAAATGCTATAGTAGAACTTCGCGCAGAATATGATGTTCCGTTTGTGGGAATTGAACCTGCTATCAAACCAGCGGCCAACAATTCTCAAACTCAGGTTATCGGAATTTTAGCTACAAAAGGAACTCTTAATAGTGAACTGTTTAATAAAACTGCTGAGATGTTTCATAACACAAAAATCATTGAGCAGGTTGGGCATGGACTTGTACAACTTATTGAAGATGGCAATTTGTATTCGCCAGAAATGACTCAATTGTTAGAATCATATCTTCAGCCCATGATTGAAGCTAATATTGATTACTTGGTTTTAGGATGCAGCCACTACCCTTATCTGATTCCTCAGATAAAAAAAATTCTCCCAGATCATATTAAAATAATAGATTCAGGAGAAGCTGTTGCGCGCCAGACTAAAAATCTGCTTAAAGATAAAGTTGGATTTTCTGAAAGTACAGATATTGATCCAGTATTTTATGTAAATTCTGATCCTAAAGTTTTAGAATCAATTTTAGAATATAAATATCCAGTAATCAAAAAAGACTTTTAGATTATTATTCGAATTTTCGCTTGACGAACCAAATTCCGTCTAACGATAGATTGAGTGATATTTTATGGTAGTTTTCTTTTATTAAATCATTTGCGATTCTCCCTTTCTGTCCATAAGAATAAGAAATATTGAGTGATGAAAACGTATTTTCAATTGGCAGATTTAGTCCAATAGAAATAGAAGCACTGTTAACACGCTTTTTGTCAACTTCGAGATAACCATTGTCAAAGTTTATACCTGCCGCATATCCTACTCTATCCCAATATCTTCTAACATTCTTTTTGGTACTGTAAGTAAACCCCAGCGCAAAACGATCCTGATTTACAAACTTTCCATAAAGCTCAGACTGGTTGGTATCTTTCCATAAACTCCTTTCGTAATCTAAAGTTACATTCAGATTATTTTTAAATCGCTTACTAGCTCCAAAACCTATTTCTAAAGGCATATAGTAATCATCTACGTCTGTAGCTTTGTCCGTTTCTATAGAAGTCTCTACTTCATCTGCAATACTTGTTACCGTTTGCACTTTGGAAGCATTTATCCTTGTTGGAACTTTAACTGTAGTTCCAATTGTAAATGTAGAATCTATTTTATATTGAGCACCCAAAGTTGCGCGAACTCCTCTATAATCTGTTTTTTTGTGTATCGTAGTAATTGTATTTGAAATTAAAAAAGCGCGATCATCAACCGTGTTTCCAAAAAGCACTGTTCCAGTCGCCCCTACCGTTAATTTTTTTCCAAATCGATATCCGTATGAAAAATCCAGATTGTTTAAACCTCCTGATCCTTGTGCTGTTACATAGTAATATTCCTGACTGTCAGCAATTGGAAGTTTTAAATTAGAAATTTTAAATACAGAACTAGAATATGGACGAAGCGCTAAACTAAAACCAGAATTTTTAGAAACCGGAAAAGCAAAAGCCAAATGAGAAAATTGAAAATTATTTCGCTTTTCTGTGCGATTACTACTCTGATATGTGGTTGCGATAGCTTTTCCGCCAATATCAAAAAGAAAGTGATTCTGATACATAAATCCTAAAGAAGCTGGATTCAGATTATTGATAAAAGTATCTGAAGGCAAAGCAATTCCAGAACCGCCTATGGAAGGCAGATAACCAAAATCTGAATCATACAAACTTCCAACACCGTAAAGCGAATATGGAGAACTTGAAATACTTTGAGAAAATGAAGTCAGCGACATTAGAAAGAAGCAGCTCCATAAAACAATTCTATTTTTCATTTAGTAAGAGATGTAATAAATTTTCAGCTGAATTTTGTTGTTTGCATGTTTTTGGTTACCCAAAACAATGCGGTCAACAGATTTAGAAATTCCAGGTAATGTCAAGATTAGAGATGATCTTGAATCGGATAGTTTAAGCATTTCTTTCTGAAGGAAATTCCCAATTGGAATGGTATAACCAACATTTTCATTAAACTCATCACTTTTTTTATTCAATATTCCATAAACAGTGCTTCCAGCAGAATTTACCAATGTTCCGCTTATTCGATTTAAATTATCACCCACATACACAGCCAGCGAATCTGCCAACGGATATTTCTCAGAATAGGAATTATTTACTGGCTTCAAAATCAGTTCAGCATTTACAATAGCTCCATTAGTTGAAATATTTTTAAACTGCTTAATATTAGGAAATTCAACTCTGCAGGCTACTCCAGTTCCAGATTGAATAAACCCTTGATTATTTGTGAGGTTACTTGATAAATTACTGCTCGAGACGGGAAGATTTTGCAACAAGGTTCCCGTTTTATTCAAAGAAATAGAATTAAACTGCTTTGCATGATCTATGATCGTAAAATCGAGAAAAAAAGAATCCTGATCTGAATCTCCCATATATTTTGAGTAATACAATCTTACTTTGCTATTTCCCACACTAAATCCAATTAGGCTTGAAGAATTGGAGGTTTCTGGAACTAAAACCAGCCCTTTCAAATATTCGGTAAAGCTGTCAAAATCTGTAATTTCTCTTTTTTTTATTTTCTGAAAAAGAGCATCTCCAAATTCATTGCTCATTTTAATATTTATAGAGTCCTTTTCGGTTGGCCTTGGTATAAAAGATATTTTTCCCAAGCTTTCGGGACTATAACTTAATGTAGAATTATTGTAAAAACTTCTGTCGTCAGTATTAGGCTTCACCTTCTGAATTAAGCGATGAATATCAAATGTTTGCACTTTGGTCGTATCTCCATAATAATATTTATCATATTTAAGAATCATAGAAATCGAATCGAAAACATAATTTATCGATTCGGTATCGGAACCCGAACTATTTAAAGCATAATTAGTACCTGAAAGCTGAAAATAACTGTCTGATTTTACTTTTCCGAAAATAGGATCATCGTAATTTCCTATCAAGATTCTACTCATGTTCGAAGTTACAAGCGAATCAAAATTGATGGTTGACATTTCTACCGTAACAGTATCTATCATGATCACTTTATTGCTTAAAGCCAAATAATCTGACCCAACAGTAAATTCTCCAGTATCTGTATCTGTACCGCACGAAAATAAGCTAAGTACAAAAAGCAGTATCAAAATAAACTTGTGCATAATTTAATTTTTGAGCAAATATAAATTGCACGCTTTGGCGACACACTATAACATATACTACTGCGCTTTTTATGGCTACAAACTGTACAAAACAATCTATAATCTGAATTCTATTCTCAAAATTTAATTCGACCCTAAAAACGGCGATTTTGTCTATCAAAACACGTCATATATATATCTTCTTTTTTTTAAGGACTTCATCCGTCTAATTTTGAGCCAATAAAATAAGTAATGAAAGTAAGGTTTTTAGTTTGTTCTCTTTTTTTGATTTCATTTTTAGGTTTAAAAGCTCAGGAAAATTTTGGCGCCGCTTTTAATTTAAGAACCGAGCCAACAGAAAAGATAAATTTTAGCGAAACAGACCTTGCTATTTTTTATCAGAAAAAATTAGGACCAAAAAGCAAAATAGCGAACACTTTAGAATATTCTAATTTGAAGGTGAATTACGAATTGAATCCATACAATTTTTATGCGGATCAGGATAAATTCAACCAAGTTCAAAACAAATTTGAATATTCATCTGAAATAGCAGAAAGAACAAATTGGAAACTTTCTGTTATTCCGACGGCAAATTTTCAAAGCAAATTGGATTTTTCAGACGTTACTGTTTTAGGAAGTTTAGAAATCATTCAGCAAATTAGTTCAAAACTGAGTGTAATTGTCGGAACTGGTAGAACATCAATTTTTGGAGCGCCCAAGATTACACCAATTGTTGCTTTTGATTATAAAGTGAATGAGAAAACCGATTTTAAAATCGGATTCCCCGACTCAAAGATTTCTTATTCTAATAATGATCGAAACAAATTCAGTCTGACGAATAGTTTTAATGGAAATTTTTATCATTTGGATAAAACATCTAGTACAGGAAACAATTCTGAAAAAGCTGTTTTATCGCAAATGACTTCGGCTTTAGAATACGAAAGGAATGTTGCCGGCAATTGGTTTTTAAATTTTAAAGCTGGTTATGATTTCAACAAAAAATACAATTTACTAGATAGTAATGACCATAAGGTTTACGACTATAATACCGGAAACGGTTATGTTTTAGGAATAGGGATCAAATACAAACAATAAATTAAATACACTATGATTAATCTAAAAAAAGGAATTTTATTCACAGCGCTTTTTTCAAGCCTCTTTTTTATAAGCTGCAGCAATGATGATGACGATGATGATTTGGTAGGAAACTGGATTAAAAAATCAGCCTTTGATGGCCCTGCAAGATCTAGTGCTACAAGTTTTGTTATCGGAGATTATGCTTACGTAGTAGGTGGTTATACTGGCGACGTTTATTTAAAAGATCTTTGGGTTTACAATTCAAATGGAGATTATTGGGAACAGAAAGCTGATTTTGGTGGTGTTGGAAGAAGTTCTGCTTCTAGTTTTGCATTAAACGAAAAAGGTTATGTAGGTCTTGGTTATGACGGAACAAACAAGCTGAAAGACTTTTATCAATACGACCCTACTGCAAACAGCTGGACACAAAAAACAGATTTTGCAGGAACGGCACGTTATGCAGCTGTAGGTTTTCAGGTTGGCGGTAAAGCGTATTTTGGAACAGGTTATGACGGGAATTATCTGAAAGATTTTTATCAATACGATGATCAGGCCAATACTTGGACTCTAGTAAATGGTTTTAGCGGTAACAAAAGACGTAATGCAACTGTATTTACAATTGCAGACAAAGCATATTTAGTAACTGGTGTAAATAATGGTGTTTATCAAGAAGATTTCTGGGAGTTTGATCCATCAACAGATGTTTGGACAAGAAAACGTGATATTGATAAAGATACTGATGACGATTACAGCTACAACGACGATTATGCGATTGTACGTTCTAATGCTTCAAGTTTTTCTATGAATGGTCTAGGATATGTTGTAGGAGGTGAAAACATCAAAACAGTTTGGGAATACAATCCGTCAACAGATTTATGGACAGAAAGAACTCCAATGGAAGGTGCTACACGAACAGATGCTGTTGGTTTCTCAATAAATAATCGCGGATTCTATATGCTAGGAAGAGTTGGTTCTACGTACTTTGATGATGCTTGGGAATTTAAGCCATTAGACGAACAAAGCGATGACGATAATTAATATTAAACAATTCTTCTGGAGTAATATCCAGAAGAATTTAATGGTTTTTACAGTTCTTTTGCTTTTTGCTGCGTGTGCAAAAAAAGAAGCTTTAACTGCCACATCTTTTAAAACAAATTCTGGATGGGGATATTCAATTGCCTACAAAGAAAAAGTTTTAATTAAACAATCCATTATTCCCGTAATAAGCGATACTAAAAGTTTTGAAACAGAAAGTGATGCTCTAAAAGTTGCAGAGCTTGTAAAGCAAAAACTCAAACAAAACTTATCTCCAACGGTAACCAAAAATGAACTAATTTTATTAAAAATAAAATTATAAATGCAGATCGATACCATTAAAAATACAGGCTATAACAAAATATTATTCCATTTCATGATTTGGATTTTCTTTATTCTGACTTCATTAATTCAGTTTTATGAAAGTCCGTTTAAGCTCGACAATGATTTTTATGCCCAATGGCTTTCAGGGATTTTCTTGTTTTATCTGAACTATTTTTATTTGGTTCCAAATTATCTGTTGCAAAAAAAATATTGGCTGTACGGCGCATTTGCCATTGGTCTGATTGCGCTATTTATGGTAATACGGTTAAATTATTTTATTCCTGAATTTAGACATTTAAGGCCGGAAAACATGATGCATGCTGACACCATTATTCGTGATCCGCATTTTTTTCCAAGAGGAGGCAGAATGCGTCACAGAATAGAAATGAGACAGCCGTTCTTTTTTAAGATTGCTCCATCATTTTTCTATATCCTGATTATTACAATTTCTGCAATTATTAGAACATTAACTGAATTTTATAACAATCAGCAAAATAAACTGATTGCTGAAACTCATAGAACAAATACCGAATTAATTTATTTGCGCAAACAAACCAATCCGCATTTTTTATTTAATTCGCTAAACAGTATTTATTCTTTGGCACATAAAAAATCTGATTTGGTCCCTGATGCCATCGTAACCTTGTCTGAACTAATGCGCTATATGCTGTATGAAACAGACAATAAAACGGTGGCTTTAGAAAAGGAAGTCAATTATATTCAGAACTATATCGAATTGCAAAAACTGCGATTAAATAATATTGAAGACATTGTGATCAATGTGCATGGCGATACTAAAAACAAATTTATTGAGCCTTTACTATTGATTTCATTTGTTGAAAATGCTTTTAAATACGGAACCGATTATAAAGGCGCAGCTCACGTAAAAATCAAAATTCTGATTACAGACTACAATCTTGATTTTTGGATTGAAAATACAATTGAAAATTATGTGAAAGATCCTGAAAATTCAGGAATTGGATTAGTAAACATTCAAAGCCGTCTTGATCTTCTTTATCCAAACGCACACGAACTGACCATTACGCAAGATGATAACTATTACCGAGTCCATTTGAATTTAAAATTAGATGAAATTAAAACCGCAATAGATTAAAAAATGATTTCAGTGAGCAAAAAATCAAAATATTTTTTACTCACAAAAACGATAACACTTAACGCTTAATTTGATTTGTAAAAACCAGTATTTTATGAAAATTTTAAAACTTAATTTACTGGTTTCAAACTACTTTTGAATGCGAAATGAAATTTTAAAAACTAATCCAGAAAAGATGAAATGTGTAATTATTGATGACGAACCTTTAGCGGTAGAACTATTAGAGGATTTTGTCAAAAAAGTAGATACTCTTGAACTGATCAGCACTTTCAATAATGCTATCGATGCCGTTTCATTTATCAATCAAAATAATGTTGATTTGATTTTTCTGGATATTCAGATGCCCCATTTTTCTGGAATTGACTTTTTAAATACTATAGAGAAAAAACCTCTAGTTATTTTCACGACCGCCTATTCAGATTATGCTGTGGAGGGATTTAATCTTGGCGCGGTCGATTATTTAGTAAAACCGATTCCGTTTCATCGTTTTTTAAAAGCGGTAGTTCGTGCTCAGCAAGTTTTACAGCCTGTGGCAACTCCAGCACTTACAGAAAGCACTAATACGCCAGAAATTGAACAGGATTTTATGTTTGTTAGAGCTGAATATGAAAACGTAAAATTGAATTTTGCCGATATTCTTTTTATTGAAGGTCTTAAAGATTATGTCAAAATTTACACTACAGACAATAAATTTACGCTGACATTAATCAGTTTAATAAAACTTGAAAATTTGCTTTCAAACAAAGGTTTTGCGAGAATTCACAGGTCGTATATTATTAATATCAAACATGTAAAATCAATTCAGAAAAACAAAGTGTTAATAAGCGATAAAAGAATTCCAATAAGCGAAAGTTATAAGAATACTTTCTTCGAAAAAATCAACCTCTAAATTTTTTAAATTCCAATAAAAAAATTCCAAATTCCAAAAAGCTAAAACTCTTGGAATTTGGAATTTCTATTTTGAGATTTCCATTTGGAATTTCTATTCTTCGTTTTTGAACCAACTCGAATACATCACGTAATTATTCGAAATGCGTTCAATTTCGCCAGCAAAATCAGACTGATCGATGTCTTTAACTTTTTTGGCAGGAACACCGGCATAAATACTTCCAGAAGTTACCACCGTATTTTGTGTTACTACAGCTCCAGCAGCAATTATGGCATTACTTTCTACCACGCAATTATCCATTACGATTGCTCCCATTCCAATTAAAACATTATCATGAATCGTACAGCCGTGAACTATTGCATTGTGACCAATTGAAACGTTATTTCCTATAATCGTTGGGTGCTTTTGATACGTACAGTGAATTACAGCACCGTCTTGAATGTTTACTTTGTTTCCAATTTTAATAAAATGAACATCTCCTCTTACAACAGCGTTAAACCAAACACTGCAAGATTCCCCAAAAGTAACATCTCCTACAATAGTAGCATTTTCGGCTACATAACAATCCTCTGGAATAAGAGGCGATTTTCCGTCTACAGATTTAATCAGCATAAAAAATAAATTTAGTTAATGGCAGGACAGTTACAGTCGTAGCGTTCTTTTTTACAGAATAAATTAATTCCTAAAGTAATTTGATGATATCCTCCAGTGTCAAACTTAACATCTCCCATTACTTGAGAATACGTATAAGCAAACATAAAGTTCTTGTAGTTAACCCCAATAATTGGCGTAAAGTATTGTAATTTTTGAGACGCTACACCGCTTCCTGAAATATATTGTGCTCCATCAAAACCTCTCCTATACGATAAAGCAGCCCACAGACTTCCAAAATCCATGCTTTTATAGGCTTTCATATTTATGTCGAGTGTTTTTTCTTTCGTCTGGTCAAACAGCTGAAAAAGGATCGAAGGCTCCCAAGTCCAATTATCATTTTTACCAAACACATAACCAGCACTTAATAAAAACTTCCTCAAGTTATCACTTTCATAATCTGAATATAACTCTCTCCTCGTTTCCAATAGACCTTGAACTGTTGCATGTGCATAGAAATTCAAATAATTATAAGAAGCTCCAACATCAATATTGAAATAGGAATCTTTCTGAATGGAACCAAAAACTATTGGATCAAATGTGTTGCCAAATTTTGTTTCGTCTAATTGGTTTTGAATCAAACCACCACTGATTCCAAAAGACAGCTGATTCAAATCCAGTTCATCTCTTGAAAACATAATATGATGTGCGTAAGTCAACTTTATGCCTTTTTCAGAATGGTATCCATTTTTGTCGTTAAAAACAATAATCCCAGCTCCAGAACGCTCTCCTATTCTTCCATTAAAACTCAAAGTTTGAAGCGATGGAGAATCTTCTTCTCCAAACCATTGTTTTCTAGCTGTTAACCGCACTTTGGCACAATTGGCTGCGCCTGCCATAGAAGGGTGAATAAGGTAATAATTATCAGACAAATAATCAGAATAAACAGGGATTCCCTCTTGGGAATAAGAGTGAAAAACAGTAATGAGAAAAATTAATAAAACCCTGATTTTTAATTTCATAAAGACAAAATTCTTACTATATATTTTTCACTCTTTCAATTTAACACGATTTATTTGAAAAGAGTCTTAATTATTTTATTAAAAAATCAAATATAGCCATTAGTAGAAAATAACTTTAGTAAATTTGCAAAAAATATATTATCATGACTAAAATCACTATAAAAGAGACTCAAAATCCAACAATTTTAAAGTTTGAATTTGAGGATTTCATCACTCAAAATCAAAATTTTGAGTTCAAAAATATCGATGAAGCGCAAGCTTCTCCGCTAGCTCAGCAATTATTTTATCTGCCGTTTGTTAAAACAGTTTATATTTCTGGAAATTTTATCGCTATCGAAAGATACAGCATTGTAGATTGGGATGATGTAAAAGATGCTGTAGCAGAACAAATCAGCGCTTTTGTTGATAAAGGTGGCGTTATCATTAAAATTGATGAAACAAAACCAAAAAAACAGCCTATTACGGTATACGGAGAAACCACTCCAAATCCATCTGCATTGAAATTTGTTGTGAGCCGTATGCTTACTCGCAATGCCGTAGAATATAAAAATATTGATCAGACTGCTTCTTCTCCTTTAGCTCAGGAATTATTCAAATTTCCTTATGTGAAAGAAATTTTTATAGACGAAAATTACATTTCGGTTACAAAATATGAAATCAATAACTGGGACGAAATTACTTTAGAACTAAGAACTTTCATTAAACAATTTATTGAAAACGGAGGAACTGTTTTAGATGAAAGCTTAATCGAAACTAAAGCGAAAACTGAAGCAAAAAAAGATGAAGCTTTTGATAAGTTGGATGTTACATCACAGCAAATCATTAACATCTTAGAAGAATATGTAAAACCTGCGGTAGCTGCTGATGGTGGAAACATTGCTTTTGAATCTTATAATGAAGATGACAAAACGGTAAAAGTATTATTGCAAGGTGCTTGCAGCGGATGTCCTTCATCTACATTTACTTTAAAAAGCGGAATTGAGAATATGCTGAAAAGCATGCTGAATGATGAAGCTATTAAAGTGGAAGCGGTTAATGCTTAGTTCACTAAAACACTTATAAAAAGCGCCTCAAATGAGGCGCTTTTTTTTTTATTGTTAATCTCTAGCTTTCAATTATTTATCATTAAAAAAACGAGTAGTTCTATAAAATTAATTAATATTGTATTCTTAACCAATTAATTAAAAACCATGGGATTATCTTCATTTTTTAAAAATTTATTTGGCTCAACTAAAGAGTCTGTAACTGAATTGGCAAATAATGCCGAAGAGACTTTTGAACAAGCAAAAGAAGCTGCTGCTCCGTATATTGAGAAAGCTGAAGCTTTTGCAGAAGAAACAATAGAAAAAGTAAAAGAAGTTTCGGATCCGATTATTGACCGCGCTTCAGAATATGCTGAAAAAGCAAAAGAAACTGTAAGCGAGTATGCAGATAAAGCATCTGAAGCCATAAATAACGTTGTAGATACTGTTAAGGAGAAAACGGCTTCTCTGGCTTCTGAAACCCCAGAAACTATTTCTGAAACCGTTGTTGATGTAAGCGAAAAATCTGTTGCAGAAACAGAAGAAATAGCCGACGAAGCTGCTGAGAAAGCATAAACACAGTTTTCTGATAATGTAAATATTTTTATATTTGCACCGCTAATATACCTTCTCTTTTGAGAAGGTTTTTTATTTTAAAATCATGAATCTTAGTCCAGAACAAGTCAGTAAATACATCAGTCGATTTATTGACATTTTAGTTGATTATTCGCCAAAACTTATTTCTGCATTTTTAATTCTATTTGTTGGTTTATATGCCATCAGATTAATCAACAGAATCATTCGAAAAGTAATGATTCAGCGAAATCTAGATCCTACATTAACAAAATTCTTAGCCGACATTTTATTGTGGGCGCTACGAATTTTATTATTTGTAACCTTTATTTCTAAATTAGGAATTGAAACCTCTTCGTTCGTAGCTATTTTAGGAGCAATGGGTCTTGCTGTTGGTTTATCATTGCAAGGATCACTTTCAAATTTTGCCGGCGGAATGCTTATTATCGTTTTCAAACCGTTTAAAGTTGGAGACACTATAGAAGCTCAAGGAGTTATTGCAACTGTTCTTGAAATTCAGATTTTTGTAACTAAGATGCTAACTGGAAATAACCAGACGGTATTTGTTCCGAATGGAGCTTTATCTAACGGAAACATTATTAATTACTCTATGCAGGGAGAAAGAAGAGCCGATTTGACTTTCTCTATTTCGTATGATTCTGACATCAAAAAGGCTAAAGAAGTACTTTTAGCGGTGTTGAACAATAATCCAAAAGTATTAAAAACGCCTGCACCAGAAGTTTTTGTAAAAAATCTTTCTGCAAGTTCAATAGATTTTGCTGTTCGTCCTTGGGCAAAAAACGCCAATTATGGAGCCGTTTTTTCTGAAACATTAGAAAATTGCAAAACAGCTTTAGATGAGGCAGGAATTGCAATTCAGCCTTACACAATACAGAAATAAAAAATATTATTCCTTTTTTGAAGGAGCAGTAATCATAAAATCTTTTAAATAATAAGGTTCAAAATAAGCGACATCTACAGTGTCGCTTTTTTGATACTTATCAAAACTGATTTTACTCATAGCTTGTGCTGATGGGTATTTTATATTTTCTAAAAACACAAAGTTGTCTTTAGTCAGAACCGTTTTACATTTTTCTGCACAATCGCCAACAAAGTAAAGTTTGTCTGTATATTTCTGAAATGAATTTTCGTCAATAATTTCGGCTTTAATAGCTCTTTCGACAGTCAAATCAGAATTAAAAATGGCACTGTAAACTTCCATACGGCGCGCATCTAGCATAGGTATAATTTTTCCGTCTGTAACTCCTGCTTGCGATGCTAAAGTCTGCATCGTGTCAACAGCAATCAACGGAATATTTAAAGCATAACACAAGCCTTTTGCTGCCGAAACGCCAATTCTCAAACCTGTATAAGATCCTGGTCCTTGGCTAACTGCAACAGCTTTTAAATCCTGCGCCGATATTCCCGCTTTTGCGATTACTTCTTCAATAAAGACATGAAGTTTTTCGGCATGCGAATATCCTTCATCAGCCAATTCGCTGCAAACAATGGTCTGACCATCTTTTGCAATAGATACTGAACAATTTTTAGTAGCCGTTTCGATATTGAGAATAAAAGACAAAGTATTAAATTTTAAATTATTGTGGTATTATATTATTTCTTTGGAGCTTCAGCTTTCTTAAGCTTTATCTTGTCTCCAGAATTTAGTTCTTTAGAAACTGTTGTGTATGGACCCGTAATAACAACATCACCTGGTTTTAATCCAGACATTACTTCAATATTAGTATCGTCCTGAATTCCAGTTTTAATGATCCTAATTTTAGCCTTATCTCCAACTTTTACAAAAACACATTCGAATTTTTTATCGCTTTTTGGAGCTGCTTTTTTATCCTCATTTGGATCTTCAACCTTAAAATCTTTCACCGCTGTAGTATCTGATTTTACTACAACAGAACTAATTGGCACTGCCAAAACATTTGTTTTTGTTGTCGTAATAATATCAACTGTAGCCGTCATTCCAGGTCTGAAAGGAGAGTATGTGCTTGGCTTTCCTTCTAACAAATCTTGGTAAGAATCTTTAAGTATACGAACTTTAACTTTAAAATTAGTTACCTGATCTGAGGTTAAGGTAGTGCTCGCAGAATTAGAAATGCTGGTTACAACACCTTTAAATTTCTTCTTCAAATAGGCATCCACTTCAACATTTGCTTCATCCCCTATTTTAATTTTTACAATGTCATTTTCATTCACATCAACTTCGACCTCCATATTGTTTAGGTTGGCAACACGCAAAAGCTCAGTTCCTGCCATTTGCTGCGTTCCTAAAACTCTTTCTCCCAATTCTACATTCAATACAGAAATGGTTCCGTCAGCAGGAGAATAAATCGTTGTACGTCCTAAGTTATCTCTAGCTTCTGTAACAGATGCCGAAGCACTTTGAACATTATAATAGGCGCTTTGTTTTGTTGCTTTTGCAACTTCAAAAGTAGAAACGGCTTTATCCCAATCTGATTTTGAGATTACTCCTTTGTCATACAATATTTTATTACGCTCATAATTTGCTTTTGCTTCTTTAAAACTCGCGTCAGATTGAGTAAGACTTGCTTTTGTTCCTGCCAAATTTGCAACAGATCTTTCTAATCCTGAGGTATATAAATCTGGATTTATTTTTACCAATAAATCGCCTTTTTTAACCACCTGCCCCTCTTTTACATTAAGTGAAATAATCTCGCCCGAAACCATCGAGGCAATTTTAACTTCAATTTCGGGTTGGATTTTCCCTGTTGCAGAAACTGTTTCAACAATTGTTGATGCCGTAACTTTTGCAGTTTCTACCTCTTTTCCTTCGTCCTTATTCCCTATTACTCCAGCCTTAGAAAGACCAACCAAAGCCACAATAAGCACTACTGCAGCACCTAATAAAGAATAAACTGTTTTTTTCTGCATAATAAATTATTTTGTAATAATTGGAACGATTGGAATTCCGAAATAAAACTCTAATATTTTAATTTTAAACATGTAATCGTATTTTGTTCTGATAACATCAGACTGCGCATTGGTCAATAAGGTTTGAGCTTGCGTAAAGTCAAATGAATTCATCAAACCAACATCATACTTTTCTTTTGCATAGTTGTAAGCTTGCTGTCTTGCTTCTAAAGTTACAGTAGCCGATTCATAAGTATTTAAAGCTCCTCTTGCATCGGTAAATGCTGTATAAACGTTACGCTGCAAATCTAAACTTTTTTGTTCTAAATCTATTTTAGATTTTTCTAAACTTACTTTATTACGCTCTACATTATTTCTAACTGAGAAACCATTAAAGATAGGCACAGAAAGCTGAAATCCGAAAGATTGTCCTTTGTTATCTTTAAATTGATCCAAAATTGGGTCTGCTTTTCCTAAAACAGGGATATAATTATCTTGTAAAACTGCTTGGTTTGTCCCTTGAACATAGCCAATCTGAGAAGTTGGGTTTGTTGTATTTGGCGTTGATCCAACTATAATATCAGAATAACTTGCTCTTGTATTAAAACTGTAGAAGGCGCTTAAAGTTGGCTGATATGCTCCTTTAGCAATAGCAACGTTTTTCTCTGCAATCTCCAAATTTGTCTGGGCCAATTTTAACTCTGTTCTAGTTTCTTTCGCTTTATTATAGATTTCTATAGGACTTTGGGCTAATATATTGTTTTCATCCATCACATTTGTATCATCAACTACATCAAAATCAGCGAATTCTTTTAATTGTAAGAGCTGAGCCAAACTCAATTTAGAAATCAGTAAATTGTTTTCAGAAACTGCTATATTTTGTTTGTCTGTTGCAACGGTAGCTTTTAAGTCGAACAAATCTCCACGCGGAATGGTTCCTGCATTTACCATTTCTTCAGAACGAGCAAATCTTTTCTCATCGATTGCCAACTGTTCTTTCTTAACTTTTAAATCTTCTTTATTAGATAAAATTTGCAAAAATGCACTAGCCACATTTAAAGAAATGTCTTCTTGCATTTTTAATAGCTGATACTGTGAGGCAACGATACTTAATTTTGCTTTTCTCATAGTGTTTTGATTCTGCAGACCTTTGTAGATGTCAACTCCTGCATTTATTCCAACTGAAGAGTATTGTGTAGTTTGATTACGTAAAATACCCGTTGTAACGTCTTGATTCAAACCAATATTCCATGAGTGAGAAGCGCTCCCATTTACAGATGGAAGATAATTGCCTAATGCCGCTTTTTTATCAATATCAGCATTTTTTAAATCTAACTCTGATTGTTTTATCGTAATATTATTTTCGAGTGCATATCTTACACACTCTTCTAGTGTCCATTTCTTTGATTGCGCCTGTCCAGTTAATCCGAAACCGAATAACAATGCTATAACCAGACTATTATATTTATTTATTTTCATATACTTTTAATGAAGGCGCAGTAAACCGAACTACGCAAATTTAACATTTTTAAAACCAAAAAGATCCTTAACCTTTCAAATTAGCTTATTTTTTTTCTTTGTCTCCTTCGTTAATTAAGCCTTGATTCCAGATTTTAATTTTATCTGTATCATTTACACCACTTTTAACTTGAACGTAGATTCCGTCGCTTACCCCAAGAACCAAATCTCTTCTTTGAAATTTCTGTGGAGCAGTTTCAACTTCTACATAAGGCTTTTGTGTTTTTTTGTCAAATTGAACTAAAGACTCTTTAATTGCCAAAACTTTCTCTGCTTTTTCTAAAATAATTGAAGCATTGGCACTTAAACCAGCTCTAATAAAAGTATCATCTCTGTTAACCATTTGTGCTTTGATTTCAAACTGGATTGCTCCATTTTCAGTAACTCCTTTTGGAGCAATATAGTTTAAAACTGCATCAAATTTTTTATTTTCGATTGCACCAATTGTAATCTCAATTGGCATTTTTTCTTTAATTTTTCCAACCTCAGATTCATCGATTTTTCCAATAAAAATCATTCTTCCAACATCAGCAACACTTGCAATTGTGGTTCCTTCGTTGAAGTTATTACTTTCGATAACTTGGTTACCGACTTTTACCGGAACATCCAATACCATTCCGTTAACTGTAGAACGAATTAATGTATTAGCATAACTTCCCAAAGAAGAAGTTGTCCCTGTTTTAACGATATCTAAACCTTGTTTTGCAGCCAAATAATTTTGTTTTGCCTGATTGTAAGCCAACAAAGCCGCATCATAATCATTTGCAGAAATCACATCTTTCTCAAATAATGTTTTCTGTCTTTTATAGATTTTTTCCTGATTGTCTAATGCAATTTTAGCGGTCTGAACCTGGTTTTGAGAATTGCTTACATTCGAAACGTTTGCTACAACTCTAATCTTGGCAATCATATCACCAGCTTTGATTTTTTCACCAGCTTTGATATACACTTCTTCAATAATACCTGAAATATTTGGTTTGATTAGAACCTCTTCATCAGGCTGAATATTACCTGTCGCAATAGTATTTTTTACGATAGTCTTGATTTCTGCTTTTTCCGTTTTAAATACAATCGGCGATTCTTGGTTTTTAGCGTACAAATAGTATAGCGCGCCAAAAAAAACAACTGCGATAAATATTAAAATGGTTACGGTTACTCCTTTTTTCATTTGTTCTGGGTTTAATCGATTTATTTTGATTGATAATTTATTCTGTTCTTAGTGCATCTACAGGCTTTACATTGATCGCAGTCTGTGCTGGGATAAATCCGGCAAGCAAACCAGATCCGACCAAGATGATTAATGCAACAAATACAACTCCTAAATCTACAGTTGGATTCGCAAACATAGTATTTTGATCTGGAGGCATCGAGTCTAGGACCATATTTAAAACCGCTATAATTCCTGTGGCAACAGCAATTCCGAGCATACCCGAAATAATAGTTAAAAATATAGACTCAGTTAATATTTGACTTCTAATTGCTCCAGGTGTTGCACCTAAAGCTCTTCTGATTCCGATTTCTTTTGTACGTTCCTTAACCACAATCAACATGATATTAGAAATTCCGATTACGCCTGAAATTAAAACTAATGTCCCTACGAAATAGGCAATTACTTTTAAAATATTGAACAAGCTTTGCACTTTATTAAACTGCTCGTACAAATCAAAATTTCCAACTGCCCTATCATCTGTTGGATTTATAGAATGCAATGATTTTATAATTTCTAAAATTTTAGGCTTTAAATCGGTTATTGAAGTTTCATCTTTCGCGGTAAGCGCCATCCACCCTACTTTATCGCCATAATTAAAGGCTTGCTGAAAAGTTGTAAAAGGAATAAAAATATTCTTCTGTTCCTGCTCTGCATTTCCTCCCTGTTGTTTGGATTTATAAACCCCAACCACCATAAAATTGATGCTGTTAATCTTGATATACGTTCCAACAGCTTCCTCTTCTTTTCCATAAAGTTCACTGATAACCCCTTTTCCAATTACACAGACTTTTCTTCTTTGCTCAATATCCTGCTGATTTACAAATCTTCCTTTAATAATATCCATCGGCTGCTGTTTAATCAGCTCTGGATAATCGCCATAAATTGTAAAAGCCGAAGTTTTAGTGCCTCTTACAACGTTATTTGTTCCGTTAAAATCACCTAGCTGATTTCTTGGCGAAACATATAATAAATCTGGCAATGCTGCTTTTAAAGCTGTTACATCACTATTTCTAAAGTCATAACGTCTTGTTTTTGGCAAACCTTTATAAGCTTTAGAAGTAGTCTGACTCCACATAAACATAGTATTGGTCGCAATTCCATCAAAACCTTTTTTAATACCATTTTCCAAGCCATTACCCGCAGCAAGTAAAATTACCAAGATAAAAATACCCCAAAAAACACCAAAAGCCGTCAGGATAGTCCTGAAAGGGTTGGCGGTTAAGGCCTGTAAAATCTCGTCCCAATTATCTTTTTTAAACATAATTATTCGTCTCTAAGTGCTACAATAGGTTTAATTTTGGCTGCTCTGTAGGCTGGAAAAAATCCTGCCATTGCTCCTGCAAAAACAAGTAATACCAAAGTAGTTAAAGCTACACTAAAATCTACTTCAGGATTTCTGAAATATTCACTCTGAACCATTGGTCCAACAAATTCCAATAATGCAAGACTGGCCAATAGTCCAACAAAACCTGCAATGGTCGTAATAAAAATCGATTCATGAAGAATCATGGTGATAATTGAAAAAGGCGAAGCTCCCAATGCTTTTCTAATTCCAATTTCTTTTGTTCGTTCTTTTACAATAATAAGCATGATATTACTTACTCCAACCACTCCTGCAATGATAGTACAAATACCTACCCACCAGAAAAACAATCTTATATACAAGTTTAAATCGTAAAACTGTTTGGCATCTTTAACTGAATTGTAAACTCCTACACCACCATCATCTTCAGGAGCCACAACATTTTTACTCTTCAATAAATCTTTTAAATCTTGGGTAAACTTTTCCGATTGAGCCAGCGCTTCATCATAATCTTTTGTCTTTTTTAAAGTAAAAAACAAATTGCTGATTTTGTCGCCTCCGCCAAATGTTTTCTGGACTGTAGTCAATGGCAGATAAGCACGAGTTTCTTCTCTTTCTCCTCCTGGATCCGTAAAAACTCCAACTACTTTAAAGTTGATATTGTTAATCAGAATTTCTTCCCCTATTGCCTCTTTGTCTTTAAGCAAATCGTTTTTAAGTTTCATTCCAATGACAGCCACTTTTGCATTACTTTCTAAATCCTTAGCATTGATATAGCGACCTTGAACTATGGTTAAATTTTCTATTCCACCATAATCTGGATTTACACCTCTAAACTGGTAACTTCCAGATTCCTTCCCGTAAGCAAAAGCCTGTCCCCAGTAATTATTGGTTGAAGCTCTCAGATCTAATTTATCTTCAAATTTCTGCACCGACTGATTGTAATCGCTATTGCGAAATTGAATCTGCCTTCCTGGATTTAGTCCTTTATATTCTTTAGTAGTTGTTCCAGACCAAACTTCAATAATTCCAGCTGCATCACGCTCAAATTGTTTTTCAATTCCGTTTTGCAAACCTTTACCTGCCCCAAGCAGGATCACCAAAATAAAAATTCCTGAAGCCACAGAAACACCTGTTAAGAATGTTCTTAAACGGTTTTTAGAAATGGCTTCAAATATTTCCTGCCAGCGTTCAATATTAAACATAAGACGAAGCTCTAACTTGTTCTACTTTTTTATCATCGATAATTAATCCATCTTTTAGGACTACATTTCTTTTGCACATTGCAGCAATATCAGGTTCGTGTGTAACAATCAAAATTGTTTTTCCCTCATCATTAATTCCTTGAATAAGTTCCATAACTTCATAAGAGGTTTTAGTATCTAATGCCCCTGTCGGCTCATCGGCAAGCAAGACTTTCGGGTTTGATGCCAATGCTCTTGCAATAGCCACACGCTGTTTTTGACCTCCGGAAAGTTCGTTTGGCAAGTGGTGAACGTGAGAACCTAAACCTACTTTTTCCAAATATTTCATTGCAATATCGTAACGTTCTTTTCTTTTAACACCTTGATAGTATAGCGGCATTGCAACGTTGTCTAATGCAGATTTATAATTAATTAAATTAAAAGATTGGAAAACAAAACCTAAAAATTTGTTACGGTATTTTGAAGCAAGGGTTTCATTTAATTTTTTTATCGGAGTTTTATCTAAAATATAACTTCCAGAATCGGCTTCATCCAAAATTCCCAAGATGTTAAGAAGTGTTGACTTACCAGAACCAGACGATCCCATAATCGCAACCAATTCTCCTTCTTCTATATTAAAATTAATGCCTTTTAATACATGTAATTCTGAACTTCCCATCTTATAGGATTTGTGTAAATCTTTAATTTCGATCATGGTATTGTTAAATTTTTTAGACAATAATAACGTTTTTATTAAGTAATTTATGATAATAAAAAGTTAATACTTTTGTTACCTATTTTGTATTAGACTGCATTTTTTTGTTATTGTTACACTTTTTACATAAAATATGATTGTTTTCGTAATTTTACCTCGCAATAAAAATCATCTTAAATGAAGCTTAGTTCTATTATTTCAATGTTTATAGTACTTGCGGTACTAACGAGCTGTTCATCGGCTCAAAAATTAGAAACATTAAAACCTGAACCAGACGATGCCAGTCCGTTAATTTATGACAGCAATCCTTCTTTTATTAACCTTCCTATAACCATCAAATTAAGCGATATTGAAAATCAGACCAACTCTTTGCTTAACGGTTTAATTTATGAAGACAACAACATCGAAGACGATGATATTGAGATGAAAATTTGGAAACAGGCTCCAATTAAAATTCAAAATGATCCTTCAAATCTTGACAAAAGAATCAAGACCATTTTACCGCTTAAAGCGAATATCAAGTACCGAATTGGCACAAAAAAACTGGGAGTAGAATTGTACGATGTGAGAGAATTTAACTTAAACGGAGTTATAACACTTTCCAGCGAAACGGCTTTAACCAATTGGAAACTGACCACGAAAACAGAGTTCAAATCTCTAGATTGGAACGAAAGTCCAACTATGACCATATTTGGCAAGAACATGCCAATTACGTATTTGATCAATCCTGCGATTTCTATTTTTAAAAGCAAATTGGAAAAGAAAATAGACGAAGCAATTGAAAAATCAATGGATTTTAAACCTAATGTTCTTCAAGCGGTTGAAAAAATCTGCACTCCTTTTCAGATGAGTGACACTTATGAAAGCTGGTTGCGAATTGTTCCTATCGAAATATATTCGACAAATGCCAAACTTAAAAACGATTCTTTCCTGCTTGACATGGGAATAAAATGCAACATGGAAACTATCGTTGGCAAACAGCCAGAATCAAAATATAGCGCTAGTAAAATTGTTCTGAAACCTGTTGCTAAAATTCCAAATCAGATTTCTGCCAATATTGCCGCCATTTCAAGTTATGTAGATGCCTCTAAAATTATGACCAAGAATTTTGCAGGTCAGGAATTTGGTTCTGGCAGTAAAAAAGTGACTGTAAAAAATGTTTCGATCTGGCATAAAGATGGCAAAATGGTAATTGCTCTAGACGTTTTAGGCTCTATCAACGGAACACTTTATCTGAACGGCTTCCCTTCATACAATGCTCAGACAAAAGAAATTTACTTTGAAAAATTAGATTATGTTTTGGACACCAAAAGCAAATTGATGCGCACAGCAAACTGGCTGGCACAAGGCTACATTTTAAGAAAAATGGAAGAAAGCTGCCGATATTCTATTCAGCCGAATTTGGATGAAGGCAAAAAAAGCATGGCAAGCTACCTGAAGAATTATTCGCCAATGCCGGGCGTATTTGTAAATGGAAAAATGGAAGATATTCAGTTTGATAAAATTCAGCTAACCAATCAGGCCATTATAGCTTTCATCAAAATAAACGGAACAGTGAATGTCTCAGTTAACGGACTTAAATAAAAAAAAGCAGTGTAAAATTACACTGCTTTTTTCTTTTTAGAATACATTCGATAAATCAAATATCCTATTATCAATACGAGTAAATATGGAATCACCATTAGGTAAACAATCCCATCATTTACTGCTTCAGCTTTTTTAATATTAGAATCTCCACCTAACGCAGCACGACACATCGCACATTGAGCATTAACTGAAATTCCAATTAAAAAAATACAAATCCCAAGAATGAAACTTTGGAATTTGGAATTTGATTTTTGGATTTTATTTTTAGTGTACATAATAAGGCGAAATCATTAAATAAACAATCACTCCCGTTACTGCCACATATAACCAAAGCGGAAAAGTGATTTTAGCTATTTTTCTATGTCTGTCAAAACGTTGCGCAAGCGCTCTTACATACGTAATTAAAACAAGAGGAATAATCGCAATTGACAGTAAAATATGCGTTATAAGAATAAAGAAATAAATGTAACGCAACGCCCCTTCTCCTCCATACTTTGTAGAATCCGAAGTCATATGATACGCTACATACATAACCAAAAACGCAACCGACAATGCAATTGCAAAAGTCATTAATCTTTCGTGTAATTTTTGGTTTCCCTTTTTAATTGCTAAAACAGCCCAAACCAGCACTACAGCTGTAATACCATTTGTAGTTGCATAAATAGGAGGTAAAAAAGATAGGGGCTCTACATTAACTCCAAAATCTTTTAATTTAACTCCAAACAAAATTGCTACAACAACAGGGATTATTATTGAAACCGCAATAATAAATTTGCTAAATTTTTTCTCTAAAGTATTATCTTCCATTTTTATTCTGCTAATAAAATTTTAATGTCTTCTTGAATATCTCTTACTCCTTTTTTATCTAGACCATCATAATAAATATTCGGATTTCCATATTCATCTTTTCTGCAGCGGATGTTTCCGTCTTTATCAATTAAAGCAAACAAACCAGAATGCTCAAATCCACCGCTTACTTTATCATTTTCTCCTGCATAAAGATTAAAGCCTTTATTAGACAAATCCATAATTACGTTTCTGTCTCCAGTCAAGAAATTCCAATTAGAAGACTTTACTCCAAGTAATTTCGCGTGATCTTTTAAAACCTGTGGCGTATCATGTTTTGGATCGATTGTAATCGAAACAATTCCGAAGTTCGGATTTCCGAAAAAGGTCTTTTCTATCTCCAGCATACTCATATTCATCTTTGGACAAATTGATGGGCAAGTTGTAAAGAAGAATTCCAAAACATATACTTTTCCTTTATAGGTTTCATTTGAAACTTTAACATTATCTTGGTTTGTCAATTCGAATTTTGGCGCCGGGCCAATTGTCAAAAGTTTAGCTTCTTTGGAAGATTTTGCTCCAACATTATCCAAACGGTTTCCTTTTACTACGTCCCCGTTTTTAATTCTATCAACAATTTTAGGTACGGCGTAAATCCCAAAAATCAGAATGACAAAAGAGATCCCAATATATGATTTGTTCTTAAACATTATAAATGATTATTAAAGTTGCTTTGTAGCGTTATGATTCTTCTTTAAAGCGGCGCGGTATTCGTAAAGGATAATCTTAAAGTCATCCAGCATTTCATTGCTTAACTCAGACGGATGAAAAGTATCGTAGCCTTCTTTGTATTCTTTAGGATCCTTTCTTCCTCTTAAATTACGTTCTTTATCAATAATATAAACATTGGAAGTTCCAAGATTCTCATTCAGTTTTTCTTTTAAATGTAATCCGTCATAAAATTTCTGAATATCTTCTTTTGAAGCAAAAACAAAGTTCCAGTTTTTAACATCTGTAAAAGGAGACAAAGCATCAACAATTTTTTGAGCTTCCGCTTCAGTTCCAGTTGGACACAGCACTACAAACTGAAGATCTTCAAAACCATTATAACGTTTGTAGATTTTTTCGTTTAAGTTGAAATAATTACCTCTATTTTCAAGAATGTTTGTACCAGAAAAACCTAATACAGTAATTTTTTTATCAAGGGAGATTTTTTTTCCGTTTAATGAATTCCAATTTCCAAAATCAGCCACTTTAGGTGTTATTATAGGAAGAGTAGTAAAACTATTTACACCAGAAGCAAAAAATAAATACGCTACAATTGGCAATACAAAAAGTACAAAGAGAACTATATTTTTTTTCATTGTATTAACGGAGAATTATTGAGGTACAAAAATAAAAAAATCCCGATGTTATCGGGACTCTTTTCGAATTAATATCATGTTAAAAATTCCATTTAATAGTAGAATCTTTAAAAACCCCATAAATATAATGTCCTTCTGTTAACAGAATAAACAATAAATATAAAACTAGGAAGATAACAGGAGAAACTACAGACCATCTAAGGCTGCTTTTTTCACCTTCCATGTGCATAAATGCCCATACAATATAATATGCTTTGAAAATTGTAAGGATATAGAAAATCCAGTTTAACAAATTCAAACCAATAAAATGAGTAAATTCTAATGATGCAGGTTTGTAGATACCTAAGATAACTTCAATTGTAGTTACTACTGAAAGCAATCCGAAAACAAACCAGATTCTTTTTGTATTTGATACGTGCTCGTGTGACATAATAATTAAATTCTAAAATTAAACTAGGTAGAAAACTGTAAATACAAATACCCAAACTAAATCTACGAAGTGCCAGTATAATCCAACTTTTTCTACCATCTCGTAGCTTCTTCTCTTCTCGTAAGTACCTAATAATACATTAAAGAAAATAATGATATTGATGATAACTCCAGAGAATACGTGGAATCCGTGGAAACCTGTAATAAAGAAGAAGAAATCAGCAAATAATTTATTACCGTACTCGTTTCTAATCAAGTTAGCGCCTTCTACTACATATTTAGCAGTAGCTAAATGTTTTTCAGATTCTTCTCTTGATAAGATTGTCTTTTTCTTTTTATCTGTAAGTTTTTCTGTTCTTATTAAAATTTCAGGATGAGCTTTAAAACCAGCCTGAACTTCAGCAACTGTGTAAGTAGGAAGAGTCTGAGCATCTTCCATAAACCAAGTTGATTTGCTTCTTGTTAAAGCTTCTCTTTGCTCTGGCAATTTAACAGCAAAATCAGCTAAAGCTACTCTTTTACCATCTTTATCCACAAATTGAAGTAAACTTCCTCCAACTGTTTCAACTGCACCATATTCTCCTTTAATGAAGTTTTTCCATTCCCAAGCTTGAGAACCAACGAAAATTAAACCTCCAATAATAGTTAAGAACATATAGATTGCAACTTTTGTCTTTTTCAGTTGGTGTCCTGCATCAACAGCTAATACCATTGTCACAGAAGAAAAGATCAAAATAAAAGTCATTAAAGCTACATAATACATTGGAGCCGCAACACCATGCATAAATGGGAAGTGAGTGAACACTTCATCAGCCAAAGGCCAAGTTTCGATAAATTTAAATCTAGAAAAACCATAAGCTCCTAGAAATCCAGAGAATGTTAAGGCATCTGATACGATAAAAAACCACATCATCATTTTACCATAACTTGCTCCTAAAGGCTCATTGTGACCGCCTCCCCAAGTTTTTTCGTCGTTGTTTGCAGTAGTAACTGTCGCTCCCATAAAAGATATTCGTTAAAAAGTTCCCAAATTTACGTTTTTTTCTTATTTAAAGAAATATAAAAATAAAAATAAATATACCCATAATAAATCCAAAAAGTGCCAATACATCGCACCTAGCTCTATGCCAAGAGTTTGAGTCGAATTGTATTTTTGTTTAAAATGATTATAAATTATAATTAAAAGTGAAATTAATCCGCCAGCCAAGTGCAACAAGTGTGTAACTGTCACCACATAAAGGAAAGTTGTAGTAATCGAACTACCTTCTCCTGTAAAGTAATACCCTTCAGCAACGATTTGTCCAAATCCTTTGAATTGCAATACCACAAATAAAACCCCTAAAGCTAAAGTGCCAAGAAGCAATCCTGTAACTGCGCTTCTATTGTCTTTCTGAATAGCTTTTTTTGCCAAGTGAAAAGTAACGCTACAAGCAATAATTACTGCTGTACTCCAATAGAAAGCAGAAGGAAGTTCAAAATTCTTCAACCAGTCTGCTCTTGATTTACTTACTACAAATGCGCTTGTCAAACCAGCAAACATCATGGTCATACTAACCATTGCGAAAAGCAGAATCAGTTTTGCTGATTTTGATTTTCTTACTTGTTCTTCATTTGTTTTTAATGTCATTTCCATAACTATCTTAAAAATTTATCTACTATAAATACAATCTGCAGAAGTGAGATGTAAGAAACACTCACCAGCATTAATGTTCTCGCTGCTTTTGGAGTTCTCAGCTTATACAAACGAACTGCATAAAAAAGCATCCAAATCCCCAACAGAAACACTAAAACCGCTGCAATTGGAGAAATAAACAATTGTCCCGTAAAACCTAATACTGGTAATAACGAAGCTATAATAAGCCAAATTGTATACAATATGATTTGCAATGCTGTCCCTTTATCTTTTTTACCTGTCGGAAGCATAAAAATTCCTGCTTTCTCATAGTCTTCATATAAAAACCATCCGATAGACCAAAAGTGTGGAAACTGCCAAAAGAACTGAATTAAAAATAAAGTTCCTGCTTCAATACCAAATTCGCCTGTCGCCGCTACCCATCCCAACATGAACGGAATCGCACCAGGAAAAGCTCCAACAAAAACAGATAACGAAGTTACTGTTTTTAATGGCGTATAAACACTTGTGTATAAGAATATAGAAATTGCAGCAAACATTGCTGACTTCGCGTTTATCGTATAAAGAAGCGCAATACCAACAATAGTAAGCAGGCTCGCCACTAACAAAGCCACTTTAGGAGACATGCGTCCTGAAGGAACGGGACGATTTTTAGTACGATCCATTAAAGAATCGATATCTTTTTCTATTACTTGATTGAAAGCGTTTGAAGCTCCCACCATACAGTAACCGCCAACTGCCAAAACAGCTAAAACACTCCATTTAAAAGGATGATCAGCATCTACTCCCAATAAATATCCAGCAATAGAAGAGAACAAAACACTAATAGCCAAACCCGCTTTAGTAATCTCCTTAAAATCTAGAAATATTGATTTGATTGATAATGTATTTTTTGCAGCGTTCAATACCGTTGTATTTTGTGTATTTTTTTTGAGTGGTGCAAATGTACAAATTAGATTGTAGAATATTAACCTATAAAAATAGATTTTTTTCAATAAAACCTTTACAAATTAAGATCTCAGCATTCTTTAACACTATTATTTCGAAAAATCTTATTAAAAAGACTAGTAATCGAAATACCAGTTAAAAATATCTGAACGTAAACCAATACTAAACCAAGTGGTACTTTGTTTAAAAGTTGTCGCTGTTTCTTGAGTCGGGTCAAAATTTCTGTAGATTAAACTTCCAAACAATTTCAAATTTGTCATTGGGTTAATTAAATATCCTCCTTGAACATCAGCAATAAAAACATTAGTTTTATTTCCTTGTCCAATTTTGACACCTGTATCATAAGGACGTTTTACATCATAGCTTTTATAAATATTTCCGCCATAGTTATAAGAGTCTGTAGTGGTATCAAAATCTAAGCCTCTTGTGCCAACAGTCAGTTTGGCATCGGCAAGCCAGCGCCCTTTATGATATCTTGCAATTGCAATAAGTTCTTTAAAATTACCTCCCCATTGGTGTCCAACACTCTGATTGTTGTGTCCGTAATTTGTAATAACGGCACTGTGCGAGTATACATAAGGACGCACTCGGTTGTACTCAACCTGCACTAACAAATCTTTTACATTAAATGCATTAAAGTATTTTGCTCCAAACTGAAATCCAAATTTGTTTTTCCAGCTTTGATTTCCTGCCCCAACATCAGAAACAGAAAACTCATCAATCAAAAACTGCGAATACAGATTTATACTATTATTCCATTTGTATTTACCTGTAATTCCTAAAAGCGCGTTTCCACTTTTAGATGAAGAACCAAATTCTACCGCTCTATAGAAGATAATCGGATTCACAAAATTAGCATCAAAACCTCTGTTATTAGTATTTGTCCAAACTACAGATTCAAAAAACCCTAAGTTTACTCTATTGGAAACATTCCAGCTCAAATAGTGATTGGCCATGAATTTTGTTGCGTAAGTCTTTTCGGCCGTTACTTCTGGACGAACATCTTTCATCCACATATACGTATTGGTGTATTTGATTTTCCAGAATTTGGTATTCAGTTTAAAATATGGATACGGACTTGCTCCATCGCTTTCTAACAAAGAACGATAACCGTCACCAATAAAATTTCTTCCGTAACCCAATTGAAAATCAAATATTTTTCCTGGTGCGAAAGTAATATTCGCTTCCGCTAAAGGAAAATCGTAAGCATCTGTCTTGAATCTTTTTGCAATTCCAACTCCTGGAATGATCGCTGGATTTCCTCCTGATGGCTTAATAGATTCAGCATAATCATTAAAATACCCTGCAAATCTTCCTTGGCTTTCAAAAAATGTAGTAGTAAAGTTGATTTGTTTTCCCAAACCCCCTCTAAAATTAAGAGCTCTGGTATTTACGTAAGTGTAAGAAGCATCCAAATCTGAAGCTTTACCCATTTGTAAATCTAGAATCGGATTTAAGGCAAACCAATAGTCTTCTCCCTGAATCTGCACTAAATTTTCATTCCACCATTTTCTTCCTAACCAAGTCGATGTCTTTTTCTGCAACGATTCATTCACTGCTCTCAAATTATAATACTTTGAAACCTCAGCATACGTATATGGCTTAGAAGCTGTATGGTTATTGCTTCCAACTTGATTCATCTCTGCATCAAACTGAGCATAATAACTATGCGAAAAAGGAATATTTAAATGACTTTCAAATTCTGGATTATTGTATTTTTTGTATACAATACTATCCAATTCTGTCATTGGTTTTTCGGCTGGTTTTAAAATTTCTGCCGCCGCCTGAGCTTCTGCTTCAAGCTGTGCCGTACTTTTTAGCGGAATATCGATAGAAATTGTATATTTAGAATACGTTGGTTTTCCGTTGTAAGTTGAAGGTTTTATTTTTGGAAATGTCCCAAAAACCCTTTTAGCTTCTTCAGACAATTCTTCTGTTTCTGCAGAGACATAAATTACTTTAAATTCTCCTTCTGCATTTACTTCAAAAAGTAATTTTACTGCCCCTTTATAATTGCTCTGTTTTAATTTTTCTGGCACTTGAAAATTGTTAAAAACAAAATCTTGAACTTCTTTATAAAAACAGGTTTCTAATTTTTTACTATCTAAATTTTCGCAATTAGGGAAAACTGGAAACATTTCTGCCGTAAAACCGGGTTGAACTGAAGAATTGCCATTTTGCTGAGAAAAAACAATAGAGAATGAAAAAATTAAGACAAGGGACAAAAAAAACTTATTCACTTAAAATTGAGGTATTTATTTAATATTGATTTGGGGAAATTTCTCCGTTGGCAATTGCTTTCGCAGCCGAAGTTCCGATACGTTTTACTCCTAAACGAATCATCTCAGCCGCTTCTTCAAACGAACGGACTCCGCCGGCAGCTTTTATTGAAAGCGGCGAAGCATTTTCGAGCATCATAATTATGGCTGGAACCGTTGCTCCATTCGGAAGGTCATTTTCTGTTTTGTAAAAACCAGTAGAAGATTTTACAAAAACCGATTCAAAATCATCTTCTTTAAAATTAGATACTACAACATGTTTTATTAAAGCAGATAACTGAATAATTTCTTTATCTGTTAAGGCTGCAACTTCAATAATCCATTTTACTGTTTTATCGTTTGCCAGTCCAATTTGTGTTCCGATCAGGATTTCTTTTTTTACTAAATCAAGATCCCCACTTTTGAAAGCTTCGTAATTACATACAAAATCTAAATCATCTGCTCCGTTAGCAATGGCTTCATTTGCTTCTTTAATCTTCTCTTCTAGGCTTGACTTTCCTTCAGGAAAATCGATTACGGTTCCAATTAACAAAACGGAATTGGCTTCTACAATCATTTCTTTTGCCATTGCCACATATTCCGGGCGAATCATAATCAGCTTGAAACCTTCATGAATTGCTTCGGCAATTGCATTTTTGACCACAATAGTATTTTCTGCTTCCGAAAGACCAGCTTGCGATGCAGTTTTTAAATACGTAGAGTCCAAATATTGCTTTACATTCATTATGATTAAAGTTGCAGGAAACCAGCACAAAAGTACATTTTATATTGAAAAAACATAGCTTTTTAACTGCTTGATTTTCTTGTAATAAAAAACCCACCGAAGTGGGTTTTATAATTATATTTTATCGATTTGCTTTTTAAATCCTATTGCAGAGAAAACTGCCACAACTGCTCCAAGCGCATTTGCTAAAACATCTGTAACATCTGAAGCTCTTGTAACTGTAAGAGCACTTTGGAGAATTTCGATTGTGATTCCAAAAAAGACAGAAAATATAAAAGAAATCAAATACGCTTTATAATCGTCCGCATCTTTTCCTTTTAATTCTTTTTTGAAAAATAAAATCCATGAAATTGTAAATCCAAAATGAAAACAGAAATGGACAATTTTATCAATACTTGGAAAATTAACCGCTGGTATATTACTAGAATCTGTAAGACAAAAATAAGTAATGATTCCAGAGCAGATAATTGCCCAAATTAATAAGAGTTGTTTAGGCACCGATTAAATTTTTATAAGCTTCATCAGACAATAAAGAATCTATTTCTGATGCATCAGCAATTTTTATTTTAATCATCCATCCAGCTCCGTAAGGATCTGAGTTTACTGTCTCAGGAGCACTTTCTAAATCATCATTAAAAGCAATGATTTCACCTGTTAATGGCAAGAATAAATCAGAAACTGTTTTTACAGCCTCAACAGTTCCAAAAACCTCATCTTTTGAAAGTGTCTGATCTAAAGTTTCTACTTCAACATACACGATATCTCCTAACTCTTTTTGTGCAAAATGAGTGATTCCCACTGTTGCAACATCACCTTCGATGCTAACCCATTCGTGATCTTTTGTGTACTTTAAATTTGCTGGTATGCTCATAATAGTTGTGTTTGAAAATTGATTGTTTAAAATTTAAGCCACAAATGTAATAATCTTCTAATAAAATCTAGTTTAGAAACTCAAATTTAATTTCCGAAATTATAACGAAGTGTGAAACCTGATCTGATATTCGTTAAAGGGAAAGAAGTCGAAATAACTGCTTTCGAAAACGAATGGTCATAATAGAATATTGCTGTTAAGTTTTTACTGAATGCATAATCTGCCGTCAATTTCAACGTCCAGATATTCTGTCCTGCTGCCAGCTGATTATTATCGTAATCTAAATAGCGAACCAAAGTTTCGTTATTTCTATATGAAAAATCAGCTTTAATATTGATATCGCTCTTAATAATTCCAGTTGGATTATCTGCCAATCTTGATGAAATGATTACATCTTTAAAACGGTATCCTACTCCTACAACGTACTCTACTCCTCTTACTTCGGTCAATAAATTATTGTCAAAACTCATAGACAAAGCACGATCTTTTTTAACTTCTGTCAATAATCGGAATGAATTCTTCAACTCAAAATCAACTCTAAGAAGTGGACTAAACTGTTCCACTAAGTTGACATTAGACATAATGGTTTTATTGAAGAAGTTCGTATTTACATCTTGGCCCGTTGGATTTTCATAATAATCAAAATTAGATCTAAACTGGCTAATCGTATATGATGCTCTATAATTATGCTGTAAAGAAAAACGTCTAAAATGATCTTTGAAATATTTATAGCGCATTAATCCATTATACTTCACATTCCAGTTCGGAATAGGGAAACTTCTAAAAATACCCGTTGAGCTCTTAGAAGCGTCTGCTCCAGTATAAGCCGCCATAAACGAAGGCAATAAGACAGCCTGATTACTTTTTGAGAAACCAATAGGATATCCTTCATTGGCTACATATATTTTATAATTAGGATCTGTTTCTGCCGGAATTGGGTTATTTGCATCTCCATATCTAGGAATTTCTCCGCCACCATAATGCTGTTCTGCCAAACGGTTTGCAATAACCAAACGATTGCTTCTAAAATCATCAAATGCAGACGATTCAGTTTCTGTACTTGTTGAAAAAGCCGTTTTAATTAATACGGTCGAAATAGAAAACATTCCGTACGTATATGGAGACAACGGCACATATTCATTTGTTGTAGGATCTACACTATATTGTTCTGACGAGTTTTCAGAATAAGCACGATCCATGGCCAAATCAATTTTTAAATCTGGCAGTAAATCTACGTTTGCCGTTACTTTCAACAGTTTGTTGCTTACCTGCGTAAAGTTTTGGTTAAAATTCTGATAGCTGGTCAACCATCCGTTTTTAGCCGCTTCAAAACGCACATCATCTTGGCTACCAAATACAAATCCCAAAGAAGGTTTAGATGTACCAAAGAAACCTACACCAGGAATGTAACCTGGTAAAACTGTTCCGCTGTTTTTGGTATAGTTAATCTGAACGTTTTTAATACTTGTCAACACTCCTATCAAACCATCATAAAACGGGTTACTGCTTGTAACTGGTTTAGCCGTGTTTACAATTTTCTCACCTGGCTTTGGCGGCGCAACAGGTTTTGCTTTTGCTGGTTTTGAACCCGGTGTTAGACCTAAATATTTATACAGCGTATTCATATTTAATGTCGTCGAAAACGTATTTGAATTAGCGTTTTGAACCGTATTTCCTAAATCCCAAGACACTCCATTTTCGTCAACATATTGCGAAAGCGCAGTTGATGATCTCTGCCAGTTATAATCGGCTGTATAAGAATAAGTCGCTTTTACAAAACTAAATATTGGAATTTTATTGATTGGAATATCATAATTCAGAACCAATTGCTGTAAATGCTGATTTGGTATACCAATGTCAAAATAATCATCCCAGATATTAAAATCTTCTTTTGGAGTATTATCGTCGTTCAAGAAGTTTCTAACAATATTGTTTGATGCTGCTGTATAGTTCAGCTTTAATGATTTTGTCAAATTAAACCCAAATCCATATTGGTAATTAAATGCAAAATTTCTTCTGTAAAGTGGATCAAGTCCGATACCTTGCACATCTTCAACTTGTCTGTACTGTTGACGGTTGCTTTGTCTTAAAATGTTAGTATTAAACGAAATATTTGAAGGAAGATAATTAAAGTTAAAATCACTCAGCATTTTCCAATAATCACTTTTTTTCATGAATTGGGTCTGCTTAAATGGCACTACCTCTTTTGGTTGGAAAGTATAAGCATAATTTACAGCTGTATTAGATTGTTCGTCATTGTAATTTTCAACTTCATAATCATGTCTTTCTACCTGATTGTACGATTGAGAAAAAGTAAAGTTTTCCACATCATAAACATGCGGTTTTTTCTCTGGCGCTCTATCTTTTCGTACTCCAATAAAATTGATGCTTTTACGTTTTGTATAATCAACTGCACGTGTTCTAATATTTTCTTTTTCTGCTGGATCTGTAGTTTCTTTAATCAATTGATCCAACTTGATGTCCTGATTAAATGGATCATATTCTGGCGTAATAACTTCTTCTCCAATTGCATAATTGAATGGAAGATTAATACCCCATTTTGGAGGCAACAATTTTCCTAAATTTATATTGGTTACAATGTTATACTGCTGAATATCTTCACGATCTCTTTCGTTTGCCCCCTGTTCCAGAGAACCAAAACCAATTGTACTCTTTTTACCAGACGCAGACAATGTCATTAAATCAGCCATATTGGTATCTACATTCAATAATGCAGCCATACCACCCTTGTTTTCTAAGTCTGACATACGAAGTTCGTTAAACCAAACTTCTCCCATAATATCTTTATGGTTAGCCGCACTTTTTACTCCGACCATTAAATTTCGAACTAAACCAAAGTTTGGATTTCCTTTAATACCCAATGTTAATTTACCGTCTTGGTCACCGCCTTCAACATCTGGATCTCGATCTGGATAATAAATACCATTTATATCTCTTTTTGGCGAATTGATATCGATATTCATTCCCAAAATCTTCATTCTTGTCAATAAAGACAAAGCTAAATCAATATTATTTTCTTCTAGCCAAACCTGATCTGCACTGATGGTACAAGATCCGCCTGTTCTTGTTACTTTTAATGGAATCTCTACCTGATAAAAGTTTTGCGTAAAGTCGTTACCAAAACGAATAAATCCGATCATTTCATCATCTAAAAGCTGAGTTTCATTTGGAAGCGATTCCGCGTGAAGGAACATTTTCAGCTTTTTGTACTGCCGCATATCAACACTTACATTCTTGAAAACCGCTCTAGAATCTTGATATTCTAATCCTGTACCTCCAATTCTAACTGCTAACGACTGCTCATTTTGGTTAATGATTGTATTGTTATTGTACAATTGTTCTCTTTGAACTCCTGGCGGAATAACATAGTTTACAGGACATTTTGTACCGTTTTCTTGAATATTTACAGCCGCAACATCAAATTGGGTTCCATCATCATCAGGATTAGTGTCGTTTGCATCTAACGTCCCTGTGTATTTTCTCCATTCTCCTCTAACTAGATCTAAAGCTCCAAAACGAACTGTCATTTGATCATTAAATCCAGTCATAAACATACGCATGAAACGAATCGATCTAAAGTCTGTAATATTTCCGATGGTATTTTGAGGTTTAGAAACTGGAATTTTAAATTGAATCCATCTTGCATTGGTTGAACCTCCATTCGGAAGTTCTACGTTTTGAACGTCTCTAATATCCGTAATGTAATTTTCTCCAACTTGCATTCCCGGTCTCATATCAATACTGTATTCATAATACGCATTGATTGTACTCATGGTATTGTCACGATTAATATCTTCAACATCTGGAAGAGTTGTCGAACCACGGTTCGGATCATCAACACTTACTGCAGAGTTTCCTTCTGTTCCGTTGTATCTTTTATATCGCTGTAAAACGCCTCCTTCTGTATTTAAGAAGTATTTATAGTTATCCGCCGCAGGATCTTCTTCTCCTGCATAGTTGGTATAAATCGATGCTTCTTTTGCATCTGGCAAACCGTCTAAACCGACATCTTGATTCTTACGATTGTCTGGATTGGTATCAAATGCATAAATCAAGGATTGAGATGCTGGCACGTCTCCCCAAATTGGCTGAGGGTTTACCATAATTTGATCTGGTCCTAAACCATTTTCGTATTGTTTTCTTCCGTCTTTTAAAACGTCTTCGGAAACTTCACCTAAATTGAAATAGATTTTTCCATTGTTAGTTGGCAGTGCTTGTCCAGTACCAACATAAGGATCAAGAACCCAAAACTGAATATATTCAACATTCCCCTGCTCAAAGTTAGTAGAGTTTAGCGCACGCATAATTCCACCAAAATTGGCAGATGGATTACCTAAAGCAAAATCAGGGTTATTATTATAGGGCCCTCTATCTGATGGATAATAGGTTAAATCCAAAGTATTAATCACCTGAATCTGTCCTTGTGCAATATCTGTATTTGGATAAAGCTCTTTACTATAAATTCTTCTGGTTGTATTTAAAGATAAATCATCATTTGAAATTCCAGATGGTTTTGAAGTATAAAAAATCGGGTCAATACTATACCAAGACAACTTAGCACGTTTGTAACCGTACTCTAGTGTATTTGAATTAGCGTTAAAAGTGTTATCGTTAGCCGAATTAATAAATGGTGTCGAAGCCAGACTCCAAGCATAAGCAGATCTCATATCGATCGTAGTCTGAGTTCCTTCAAAATCATCAATATAAATAGTAGCCTCGCCTTCGAAATCACTTGCTTTTGGAGCGTCTGGCTTCAAAAATGCAATTTCTCCACGAATTGAAAGATTAGAAGGAACATCTGTATCTATATTTGGCAGTTTATTAGCTAATCTTGTTAAAAACGGAACTTCTGTTGAGTAATTTCCATTAAAACCAAAAATGGTATTATTTACAGATTCTTGTCCATAGCTTGACTTTTGAGTAAAAGGACGTTCTGTCATTTTTAAGAAAGTACCTCCCACAACAAACTTTTCAGAGATTTTATGTTCAATATTGAATCCCATGAATCGTCTTGTCTGTTGTCCAAAAATTGAATTGTTCTCTAACGAAACCTCAATTGGAGTATTAGAAGCTTGAAGTGATGGATCTAATATCTGTACTCTTCCTAATTGATAATCTACACTATAATCTATACCTTCTACCAAAACTCGTCCTGCAGCTGTTACAACCACAGATCCTTGAGGCACATTGAAAGCCCCAATGGGAATACCATTACTTCCAGAAGATTTATACTTACCTCTTAATAAGAATTTGTTTTTATCGCTATCCTGCAAAGCACCCGCCTGAGTGTTTCGATACATATTTCTAAACACATACTTTCTCTGGTTTGGGTTGTATGTACTTGGATCATTATAATTTTCACCAGTTCCTGTGTTTAATTTTCTAAATAAAAGTTCTCCAAAAGGTTCTTTTGTCGTAAAAATAATTCGTGCGTTCTGTACATCTACAGTTACTCCTGGCACATAATCAAAGAATCCGTCTCCTCCGGTCTGCGGGTCATTATTGTAATTTAAACGGTCAAGATTAAAAACATTCAATAATGGCGTTTGATCTAATTTATCATCTGGTGCAGGATTTGGAGGGAAAGAGCTTCCTTGAACCGGCGTAATATAATTGATTGGAGATGGATCTGTATAAAGAATATTAAGTCTGAAATCTTCTTGTTTGATTTGGTAGGCTTGCGGAATTTGATAGACGTTTTTCATCATCAAGTTCCAAACCGGATTCTGTACGTTTGTCAAACTACTTTTCAGCATTTTCAAAACCAAACTCTGTGTTATAATAGCTTGATTTCCGTTATTATTTCCTGTAACTACCGTTCCATCGACACCATCACTACCAAATTCCCCAACTTGATATACTTTTCCTCCAACAGTATACTCAAATGCAACTGCCAAAATCTCATCATTGGCCAAACGCTGCTGTAAAGAGATATAACCCAATTGTGGATTAAAAGTATATTCTTGCGTCGTTAATTTTCTAGCATTTTCTAGAACAGAATAATCTGTGCCTTCATTTGTATTCGCATTATTAAATCCAGATTTTGCTGTTACAATTTCTCGAATATTAGAATTTAAATAGCTTCCCGGTTTTCCAATTGCTGCAGGATCGTATTTATTATTGGTATTGTCTGTTGGAGAATCTATAGGGTTATTAAAGAAACCAGTTGGATCTGTAATTACAACCACTTCGTCATCTGGAACTCCAGAAACCTGGCCTTCTCCTAAATCCTGAAGTGCAATAATATTTCTTAAGTTGTTATTTCCTGTTGTGATTCTGTTTTGCTTATTGGTTACCCAAACTTCAATCCTTGTAACTTGAACGCGGCTGTCGATTAATGGATAATTTTTTAGCGAAGCATCATACTTATTTCTAAAGTATTGTGATAAGAAGAAATGTCGATCATTATCATAATCTAAAGCAAATAAATCAAAGTTTTGCACGGTTCCGCCACCTTCTGCGACTATACTTTTGGTTTGAGACTTTTGCTCTGAGAAAACTCCAGTAACAGTTGTCTTACCAAATTGCAGCTGTGCTTTGACCCCAAATAAACTTTGCGCGCCTCGAATAAGTGTACTGTTTAAAGGCATACTCACGTTACCTACCTCAACTTTCTGAACAATATCATCTTCTGAAGGCGTATACGCCAGTTTAAATAAGTTCTGAAAAGCAAACGTTGATTGTGTATCGTAGTTGGCATTTACTTCAAGACGAGTTCCAATTTTACCCATCAAACTCATACTGATCCTTTGATCAAAATCAAAAGTGAGTGAAGATCTGTTTCTTGGTGAAAATGAAGGATTATCTTGTTTGGTATATCGTAAACCCAAGTCCATTTCTACTGATCCTGTGGGTTTTACATCTATAGTATTACTTCCAAAAATACTTTCGAACAAACTCGAATTGATATAATATCTTGGCAATAAATCTTTTTTGGCAGCTTCGGCACCAGCTTTTTTGCCATCAATGGCATCTGATTTTTTTCTAAAATAATTTCGTCTAGATTCTTTTAGAACTAAATCTTCGTATTCTTTTGGCGTTAAAATTAAAGGGTAATTGATAGAAAAACCATCTACAGAAGTGGTGTAAATATAACGATCTGTAATAGGATCGTACTTATATGCCGAAAGTACACTTGGAGGATCTTCGAGATCTATCTTACCTACTGAAAACTGAGTTTTAGTTGTATCTTGAGTTACCGGTGTAACCTGTGCACGCAAAACATTACCGCAGAGCAATACCAGCAACAAAATACAAATTTTACGCATAGAATTCTTTTATATAAAATGAAAATTATAAGCTTTTTAAAGCCTTTTTGATAATTGTTTCAGCAGTAGCTTCAGGATCTTCTTTTACGATTCTTTCTACCACTTTTTCAGAAGCTTTTCGCACAAAACCTAGAACTTCTAGAGCAGATAACGCTTCATCTCGATTTCTATTGTTTTGAACAGCAAAAACTTCATCTATATCATACAATTTAACAACTTTTTCCTTTAAATCAAGTATAACCCTTTGTGCTGTTTTGTTTCCAATCCCTTTGATAGACTGAATTATACCTACATCTCCAGATGCAATGGCATTTATAATTTGCTTTGGCTCTATAGACGAAAGCATTGTTCTTGCGATTCCAGCTCCGATTCCTGAAACAGAAATCAGCATCCTGAAAATTTCACGCTCGGTTTTTTCGGCAAAACCATATAAAGTATGCGCATCTTCCTTAATTTGAAGATGCGTATACAATTTTATATTTTCAGAATTTGGAATTAAAGAGAAGGTATGCAGCGATATATTCACCTGATAACCAACTCCTCCACAATCAATTACAACCTCTGTAGGATTCTTTTCTACTAATCTCCCCTGCAAATGTGCTATCATAAATATAGTTTATTAGTATCAAATATAACAAAAATGCCATAAAACTACGACAAATTTGTTCAATCCTTGTAAGAACGTTTTATTGTGTTATTTTATTCTTTTTAATTTCTTTTTCCTGTGCATCAATAACAGCAATTGCAGCCATATTTACCATTTCTTCAACGCTAGCACCTAATTGGAAAATGTGAACTGGTTTACCCATACCCATCATAATAGGTCCAATTGAGTTCACTTTATACAATTCTTTTAATAATTTATAAGTGATATTTGCTGACTCTAAATTAGGGAAAACCAACGTATTTACTTTTCTTCCAGCTAATTTAGAAAATGGGAATTTCTCTTGAAGCATTTCTGGATTCAAAGCAAAATCTGCCTGAATTTCTCCATCAACAATTAATTCTGGATGATTTTTATGCAAGTAAGCTACAGCTTCTCTCACTTTTGATGCGCTCTCACTTGTTGAAGAACCGAAGTTTGAGAATGAAACCATTGCAATAACTGGCTCAATTCCGAACATTTTTGCTGTTTTTGCCGTCATAATCGCAATATTAATCAAATCTTGTGCAGATGGATTAATGTTGATTGCTGTGTCAGACAAGAACATTGGTCCGCGAGATGTAAGCATCATGTTTGCAGTTGCAATAAGTGAAGCGTTCTGTGCTTTTGGAATTAATTGCATCATAGGTTTTACAACAGAAGGATAACTTCTTGAGTGCCCTGTTACCAATGCATCTGCCTCTCCTTCATTAACCATCATGGCTGCAAAGTAGTTTCTTTCACGCATGAATTTTTCTGCATCCAGTTTAGAAACGCCTCTTCTTCCTCTTGTTTCCCAGAATGATTTAGCAAATCTGTTACGTCTTTCAGTTTCTTCATCTGTCTTAGGATCAATGATTTCAAGATCAGCATCAAAACCTAATTCTTGTTTCAATTCTAAAATCACTTCTTTGTTTCCTAATAAAATTGGGAATCCGATTCCGTCTTCGTAAACAATTTGAGCTGCTTTTAAAACGTTTAATTGATCTGCTTCTGCAAAAACAATTCTTTTAGGATCTAGTTTTGCACGGTTTGTAATCAAACGCACCATTTTGTTATCGTTACCCATACGCTCGCGAAGAACATCTTCATAAGCTGCCCAATCTGTAATAGGATTTTTTGCTACTCCAGATTCCATTGCTGCTCTTGCAACTGCAGGCGCTACAACAGTAATCAATCTAGGATCGAATGGTTTAGGAATGATATATTCTTGTCCAAAACCAAGTTTTGTTGCACCATAAGCTACGTTAACTTGTTCTGGAACCGGTTCTTTTGCCAAAATAGCTAAAGCTTTTACGGCCGCCATTTTCATTTCTTCGTTGATTTTTGTCGCTCTTACGTCTAGTGCTCCTCTAAAAATATAAGGGAAACCTAATACGTTATTTACCTGATTAGGAAAATCTGAACGTCCCGTAGCCATAATAACATCTTTACGAGTTTCTACAGCCAAATTATAGTCGATTTCCGGATTTGGATTTGCCATTGCAAATACAATCGGATTGTTTGACATTGTCAATAACATTTCTGGTGATAAAATATCTCCTGAAGATAATCCGATGAAAACATCAGCGCCTTTTACTGCTTCTTCTAAAGGAATTTTAGCTCCATCAATAGCATACTTTAATTGCAAATTTGATAATGCTGGATTGTCTTTTGTTAGAAGTCCTTTACTGTTGTACATTAAAATGTTCTCAACTTTTACTCCAAGCGAAACATATAAATCTGTACAAGCAATTGCAGCAGATCCTGCACCAGAAACTACCATTTTTACATCTTCAGCTTTTTTTCCTGCCAATTCAAGTGCATTGATTAAAGCGGCAGAAGATATAATTGCTGTTCCGTGCTGATCGTCGTGCATAACTGGAATGTCCAATTCTTCGATCAATCTTCTTTCGATTTCAAAAGATTCTGGAGCTTTAATATCTTCCAGATTGATACCTCCAAAAGTTGGAGCAATATTTTTTACAGTCTGAATGAATTCTTCAACATTTTCTGTATCAATTTCGATATCAAAAACATCAATGTCTGAGAAAATTTTAAACAATAAACCTTTTCCTTCCATTACAGGTTTTCCTGCTTCTGGACCAATATTTCCAAGTCCTAAAACAGCTGTACCGTTTGAAATTACGGCTACTAAATTACCTTTTGCTGTATATTTATAAACGTCTTCTTTGTTTGCTGCGATTTCTAAGCATGGTTCTGCAACTCCTGGCGAATAGGCCAATGATAAGTCTCTCTGTGTTGCATATTTTTTTGTTGGAACTACCTGAATTTTTCCTGGAGTTGGTTCTGCGTGATACAGTAACGCTTCTCTTCTTTTACTCTCTTTGTTCATTGTTTTTAGCTTTTATTCTAGCTTACAAAGATATAAGTCTTGTTTTAAAATGGCGTCTTTTTAGCGTTTTCTTTTCCTAAAATCTATTCGAATAAATAAAAAAAGTCCAATAGAAATTGGACTCGTTTGAATTTTTATCGTTTTTAGGTGTGCTTTATTGAGAAATATAAGAATTCAAATGGTTGATTGTGTCTTTCTGAATTTCTATAATTGCCTTCACTACATCGCTAATTGAAATGACTCCAACCACATTTCCGTCTTCTAAAACAGGCAAGTGTCTTATTCTTTTTTCGCTCATAAGTTCCATACAATCTTCAAGATTATCTGAAAGTTTTACTGTAAAAACATGACTTTCCATAATCTCATGAACAAAAGTTTCTTTTGAAGATTTATCTTTCAGTACAATTTTTCGGGCGTAATCTCTCTCCGATAATATTCCTTTTAAAACATTATCATCCATCACTAAAATTGCCCCAATGTTTTTTTCTCCCATAACTTTTAACGCATCATAAACCGTTAAATTGGAGAAAATAGAATAAACATTTCTTCCTTTTGCTTTAAGTATTTGATCTACAGTCATAATGAAAAATTTTTAGATTTATAAAGTTAAAACAAAAACCAACACAATCTGCAACGAAATCGATTTTTTAAAATCATAACCAATTCATTTTAAACATAATACATCAAAATTTAAATTTTCAAAATTATAGTGTAAAGAATGAAATTGTTTAGAATTGTTTTTTGAGGAAAATTAGATTTTTTAACGTTTACCGACCAGAAACTCCTAGCGGAGTTTTTTCATTTTTTGACCATTAACGATACTCTAGCCTGATGGGAATCAAGGAAATAATATTTTAGATTAAAAATCAAGCAATTCACTTATTGAAATTTCTAACCCTTTAGCCAGTGCAAGTAAATAAATATAAGTAGGATTAAATTCACCTGCTTCAACTTTATGTATAGATTGTTGATCTTTCAATATCAACAATCCTAGTTTAGCTTGTGATAATCCTTTGGCATTTCTAAGCTCTTTAATTCGAGCTCCTAAACGCTTTAATTCTTCTGACTGCTCCACTTCTTTTAATTTCAGACAATTTGCGTTTTCTATTTATTATTTTTAACATACTATAGTATGTTATTTAAAGTTTTTCGTACATTTGAATTTCATCATAGAAATACTAAACATTATTATGGAAGCGACCGAAATCAAAAATTTAGATAATCTAAAAAAATTAACCACTTTATATTTTCATACTTTAAAACCAGCAAATGATAAAACCGATTCAAATGTTGCTCAGATTAAATTTCAAAATTATTCTGAAATGGGTTATTTCATTTCCGACATGCTGAAAATGTGTATTTTGGCTTTAGATCAAAACGCTCATAATTTTTTAGAGAATAATAAAAAACAGTCTATAAATGTGAGTTTAATATTAGAAACTATATTGCAATTAATTCCTTTGGATGAATTTGAATTTTTAAGTGAGATTAATGAAATAGTAATGAACGATTCTAATTGTATTAATTCATAAATAAAACATTATTTCACTGATTTTATTAACCAATCAAATGTCCCTACGGGACATTATAAATACGGATAAACATTTGCATTCTACCAATCAGTCACTCCTA
>NZ_AKZQ01000033.1:0-7807 GCF_000278705.1 Flavobacterium sp. F52
TAGGAGTGACTGATTGGTAGAAAAAAAAAATCACACCACCCATCCATTATCCCGTAGGGATTATTTCTAAACAAAAAAACCTTTTCTAAAATTTAGAAAAGGTTTTTTGTAATTTATAAAGAAATGATTTTTACATCGATACAATAATAAACTCGCTTCGTCTATTTTGCATGTGTTGTTTTTCTGTACATTTTACACCATCAGCACATTTATTTACTAATTGCGTTTCGCCATAACCTTTTGCAGTTAGTCTGTCTTCGCTAATTCCTTTTTGAATCAACCAATTTTTAGTTGACTGTGCTCTTTTCTCCGAAAGAATCTGATTGCTTTCTGAAGAAGAACGGCTGTCTGTATGCGAACGAATATCAAGTTTCATAGCTGGATATTCATTTAAAAGATTTACCACTTTCATTAATTGCGGTTCTGATGTTTTCTTGATGGTTGCTTTACCCAAATCAAAGAAATTCATAGGCAGGTTTAATAGTTTTGCAATATCTACTCCTATTCTTATTGAACCCACTTTTACTGGGCTGATTACCGTTTTTTTAATTGCTACAGTTTTTGCTGCAAGTGGCTTAAATACTTTATTTAATGTAATCATTTGAGTAGTTTCTCCTTTTTCTTTAAGGATTGCTACCACAACTTCTTTGGCATTATAATCGTTTTTAGCCGTTCTAATAGTATATTTTTTACCGCATCTTAAATCAGGAAAAATGTAATTTCCTTTTTCGTCTGTAGTGATTGTTCCAACTGGATCAAATTTTTCATCAAACAAAGTCAGAGAAGTATTGGGCAATATCTCGTTTGTTTCTGCATCGGTAACCATTCCAGATAAATTTTGTTCGCAGATTAATCTTCTTGTTTCTGTAAATCTGTAAATATCGTCTAAACCTAGTCCGTTTTCTCTGTTTGAAGAAAAATAACCGCTTCTGCTTTTACTGTCAATGCTAAAAGCAAAATCGTCTTGCTTGCTGTTTACAGGTTCTCCAACATTTAAAACGTCATCAAAAGTTCCGTTTGCTTTTATTCTCGAAGCAAAAATATCTAGTCCACCTAAACCTGGACGTCCGTCAGAAGCAAAGTACAATTCGTTTTCTCCAGAAATGAACGGAAAAGTTTCTCTTCCTTCTGTATTGATTGTTGGTCCTAAATTTTCTGGCGCTCCAAAAGTTCCGTCTTGATTGATTTCAACTTTATAAATATCTGACTGACCCAAGGTTCCTGGCATATCTGATGCGAAATACAACGTTTTTTCGTCCACACTTAAAGCTGGATGCGCCGTACTATATTGGTCGCTGTTGAACGGAAGTTCTTTTACATTTTGCCAAGTGTTATCGATAAGTTCTGCTTTGTACAATTTAAGAAGCGTTACGTTTTTATCGTTGCTTCTTCTTTTACCGTCTGTAAAATTATTTCGCGTGAAATACATCGTACGTCCATCTTTTGTAAAAATCGGACTTGACTCATTGAAGTTGTCTTTTTTTCTTTTTACTAAAAGCTCTGGTTTTCCAACGCTTCCGTCTGGCATTAAATCGGCTGTATATAGTCTAGAAAATGATCTGTTTGTCCATTGAAAATTGGATTTCACAACTCCGCCCGTATCGCGCGCAGAAGTAAAAACAATTTTGTTATTGTAAACGACGCTTCCGTAATCTGAATATCTAGAATTGACTCCTGCATCGGCTATTTGAAATCGGCCTGAGTTTTCTTTGATATCTTCTAGATAGTTTTTATCGCTTCTGATTAAATCTGCTCTTTTTTCTGCATTTGCCTTATGATTGAATTTCTGTAAAATCTCATCAGACTTACGATAATCTCCAGCTGATTTTAATGATTGTGCATATCTATATAAATATTCAGCATCTTGATTTTCGTTTATTATAAATAATTGTTCGTACCATTTTAATGCGCTTTTGAGTTCTCCATTAAAATAATATGAATTTGCCAAGCGCTGAATTATTCCTTGATCGGTAGTCTGCTCAGTTACCAAACTCTCGTAAACTTTTATTGCATCCGCGTAAGCGTACTCTTCGTATTTTTTATCTGCATATTTTATGTTCATGTTTGTGAATGGGTTTTGTGCATTCACATTTGAAATAAAACTAGACAGTAAAAAGATCAAAATTAATTTTATAGCTTTCATAGGTTGTATTAAAAGAATCTTGGGGATATCATTTTATTGTAATTATTGAAGAATTCGAATCTTAAGAAAATCTCATGAGATCCAGAATTGTATTTTCTCAATTGCGTAGTTTCATGATCGTAACCATAACCGATATACATTCCTTTTGTCACTTGAAATCCTGCCATAGCACTAACAGAGGCACTCCAACGATAAGCAAGTCCTAAAACGAATTTGTCATTGAACATGAAGTTTCCTGAAACATCTACTTGCAAAGGTGCTCCTTCTACCATTTTGGCCATTAAAGCTGGTTTGAACTTTATGTATTCTAAACGATCCAAATTAAATACGTAACCTGCTATCAAATAATAATTGATTTTCTCTTTGAAAATAGCCACATCGTCTGAATCATAACGATTTGTTTCTATAAAATTAGGAACCGATAATCCGATGTAAGCTCTGTCAGAATGATAATAAATTCCAGCTCCGACATTTGGTGAAAATTTATTTTTTAGATTCTGAAATTGCGGGTCATCTTGATCTTCGTAGCTCAATTTATTAATATCGATATTGAAAAGATTGGCTGTTCCTTTTATACCAAAAGACAAATTCCATGATTCTGAAGTTGGAATCGTATAAGACAAATCTGCCGATAAAGTATTTTCTACCGTTGGTCCGATTTTATCATTTACCAAAGAAACCCCAAGTCCTAAATCACTATTTTTTAAAGGTGTATTAACCGAAAAAGTACTCGTTTCTGGCGCTCCATCTAACCCAATCCATTGCGTACGATACAAACCAAAAACGCTTAAAGCTCCACGTGAACCTGCATACGCTGGATTGACTTCGATTGTGTTGTACATGTATTGCGTGTACTGCGCGTCTTGCTGCGCATTGGACACAATCGAAAAAAACATAAAAACTAAAATTAATTTTTTCATTTATTAAGCTTTAAAACGGCTTAGCCTAAACTAAGCCGTATTCCATTTTATTTATTAAGGTATAAGTAACCAGATTCTTGGTGAGACTTCTGAGCGCTGTTTTTGTATTTTAAGATATAGAAATACGTTCCAACCGGAAGACCATCTGTTTGTTTGATTGTAGAACGTCCGTTAGAATATCCGACAAAAACTCTATCATTATTGTTATACTGATCTATACTGAAAACCAAAACTCCCCAACGATTATAAATTTCAACTGTATTGTCTGGGTAACATTCAATTCCTCTTATGTAGAATCTTGCATTCTTACTGTCTCCGTTTGGAGAGAAAGCATTCATTACTTTAATAGAACATCCGTTTAAGTCCAAGACTGTTGGACTATCTCCGCTATTGCTTGCATCGTCTGACTGATCTTCAACTACAACTCCTCTTACACTGCTTCCTTTTACGGTTGCCTGATTACTCACACTGCCTCGGTTAATATCTTCTTGAGTGATTTTGTAAATCGCTGTGAAATTCGTTTCATTAGATTCGTTTACACCCAAATTAATTGCTTGTCCTGAAACTACAACTCCTGGCAATGGATCGTTTATAGTGATTCCAACAAGAGGTACATTTCCTGTATTGGTTATTGTAAATTTGTATGTAATGGTTTCTCCTGCATTTGCAAAACCGCTCTTATTTTCGTCATTGAAAACTGCTGTTTTGATAACCGAAATAGCTGGAACTTCAACAAAAACATTTAATACGGCTGTTGAACAATTTGTTCCGTTAGCTTTTTCACAAACCTGATAAGTCAACGGATAATTTCCTCCTGGCGTGTTTGGCTTAACATTTACTGTTCCGTCAGCATTCCATTCAAAATATGGACTTTCTGTTACAGGTTTAATTGTAACATCTGCAGGATTTATTGGCTTACCGTTTATCAAGTCGTTGTCTAAAACATTTACAAATTCTAATGAACCGTTAATTCCGTCGGCACTAACATCATTATCATTGTTCAGAATAATTTTGTTATCTGTCGGCGTAGCTGGATCTACAACATTGTCTACTATAATCTTAATTACTGCTTGACTGCAATTTGATGTATTTGCAGCTTCACAAATCTGATAAGTCAATTCGTAAACCCCATCTGCTGTATTTGTTGCAATGTTGATTGAACCATCTGCATTCAATGAAATATTTGGATGTGCATCTGGAACCGATAAAACAACATCTGAAGCTTTAATTTTTGCTCCGTTTAATAAATCATTTTCAAAAATATTAATCGTAGCATTTACTCCTTTTTTCACATTTACAGGTCCCGTTTCATCATTATTTGCTTTTATTGAGAATGTTGGACGTGCATTACAATCTGACGTAGCTGGCGGATAAGCAACAGAAACTGTAACCGTTGGATTTAATGAAAACTCAATTTTCACTCCATTTCTCGTAGCTTCAAATCCGTCTGCTCCTTCTGACCATATTCCGTTATTTAAAATCCATCCTGGCCAATCTGTTCCATTTTTGTTGCTGTCAATCTCTGCTCCTGGCCACAAAATGTTTCCGCTTAATGGCAGATTTGTCTGAGTTGCCACAACATTATTATTACTATCAATCCATTTAACTGTTAATAAGTTATTTGTCGTGAAATTGTCTGGCGTAACAGTATAATTAACATAAGGAACATTGTTTGAGCAATAGCTATTTGCAACTACTGTCATTTTTGGTTCTGTTACGGTAACTTTTACAACATTTGAATCACAGTTATTTGGATTTAATTTTTCGCATATTGTGTATGTCAATTCATATTCTCCTGCAGGCGCATTAGGTGCTAGTACAACATTTCCGTCTGCATCAACAGTCAGATATCCTTTTGGATCTGCTTGAGTTACTTTAAGATCTACATCTGATGGCACTAATTTATTTCCATCTTTACTATCATTCTCAAAAACATTGATTACCTTCTGCGGAACGTTTACTCCAACTGCTGATGACACTAAATCTTCATTTGCCACAAGATTTCCACCTGTAACTTTTATTATTGTAATTACAGAATCACAATTTGTTGGATTTGTGTTTTCACAGATTTTATATTCTACATTATAATTTGCAGCTGGCGTATTTGGCGCAACATTAATCGTATGATCTGAATTTAAAGTTAATCCCGCTGGAAGCGTACCGATAATTTCAAACTTAACTTCTCCTGGCGCTGTTCCAATCACAATTGGATTTCCATTCAATTTGTCATTTGCAGTCAATGAAATGGTTGTCCCTCCGATATTTCCGTTTATTGAAGCTATCGCATCTTCAACTGCATCGATTACTGGCGTACCGACAGTCACTTTCACGGTATTTGAGCTGCAGTTGTCCGGGTTTAATTTCTCGCAGATTTCATAAGTCAGCTCGTAATCTCCTGCTGGAGGATTTGCTCCTAAAACAATGTTTCCATTTGCATCTATAGTCAGATATCCTTTCGGATCTGCCACAGTAGTTTTCAGCGTAACATCTGCTGGATCTAATGGCTTTGCATTTTTAGTGTCATTGTCAAAAACATTTTTGCCTAATGTCTGAGAAGCATTCGATCCTAAAACTGATGGAATTTCATCTGCATTTGCCACAAGGTTTCCTGCCGTAACCGGTACGGTAATAGTCACTGAATCGCAGTTTGCTGGATTTGTGTTTTCGCAGATTTTATATTCAACATTGTAATTTCCTTTTGGCGTATTTGGCGCAACTGTAATCGTGTAATCTGAATTTAAAGCTAATCCTGTCGGAAGCGTTCCGATAATTTCAAACTTAACTTCTCCTGCTGCTATTCCAACCACAATCGGGTTTCCATTTAATCTATCATTTGCAGTCAATGAAATTGTTGTCCCTCCGATATTTCCGTTTATTGGAGTTATTACATCTTCAACCGCATCGATTACTGGAGTTCCCACTGTCACTTTCACAGTATTTGAGCTGCAGTTGTCCGGGTTCAGTTTCTCGCAGATTTCATAGGTCAGCTCGTAATCTCCCGCTGGCGGATTAGCGCCTAAAACAATGTTTCCATTGGCATCTACAGTCAGATATCCTTTTGGATCTGCAACTGTAGTTTTCAGCGTAACATCTGATGGATTTAACGGCTGGGCATTTTTAGTGTCATTGTCAAAAACATTTTTCCCTAATGTCTGAGGAGCATTCGATCCTAAAACTGATGGAATTTCATCTGCATTTGCCACAAGATTTCCTGCTGTTACAGGTACTGTGATAGTTACTGAATCGCAGTTTGTTGGATTAGTGTTTTCGCAGATTTTATATTCTACATTGTAATTTCCTTTTGGCGTATTTGGCGCAACTGTAATCGTATAATCTGAATTTAAAGTTAATCCTGTCGGAAGCGTTCCGATAATTTCAAACTTAACTTCTCCAGCTCCTGTTCCAACTACAATTGCATTTCCGTTTAATTTATCATTTGCAGTCAATGAAATTGTTGTTCCTCCGATATTTCCATTTATTGGAGCTATCACATCTTCAACGGCATCGATTACTGGCGTTCCTACCGTTACCTTCACAGTGTTTGAACTGCAGTTGTCTGGATTCAGTTTCTCGCAGATTTCATAAGTCAGCTCATAATCTCCCGCTGGAGGATTGGCTCCCAAAACAATGTTTCCATTTGCATCTACAGTCAGATATCCTTTCGGATCTGCCGATGTAGTTTTCAGCGTAACATCTGATGGATTTAATGGCTGACCATTTTTAGTGTCATTGTCAAAAACATTCTTCCCTAATGTCTGAGGAGCATTCGATCCTAAAACTGATGGAATTTCATCTGCATTTGCTACAAGATTTCCTGCTGTTACAGGTACTGTGATAGTTACTGAATCGCAGTTTGCTGGATTTGTGTTTTCGCAGATTTTATATTCGACATTATAGTTTCCTTTTGGCGTGTTTGGCGCAACAGTGATTGTGTAATCTGAATTTAGCGTCAGTCCCGCTGGAAGCGTTCCGATAATTTCAAACTTAACTTCTCCTGCTGCCGTTCCAACTGTGATTGGGCTTCCGTTTAATTTATCGTTTGCTGTTAATGCTATTGTTGTCCCTCCGATATTTCCGTTTATCGAAGCTACCGCATCTTCAACCGCATCGATTACTGGAGTGCCAACTGTCACTTTCACAGTGTTTGAACTGCAGTTGTCCGGATTTAATTTCTCGCAGATTTCATAAGTCAGCTCGTAATCTCCCGCTGGAGGATTGGCGCCTAAAACAATGTTTCCATTGGCATCTACAGTCAGATATCCTTTTGGATCTGCAACCGTAGTTTTCAGCGTAACATCCGATGGATTTAAAGGCTGCGAGTTTTTAGTGTCATTGTCAAAAACATTTTTTCCTAATGTCTGGGGAGCATTCGATCCTAAAACTGATGGAATTTCATCTGCATTTGCCACAAGGTTTCCTGCCGTAACCGGTACGGTAATAGTTACTGAATCGCAGTTTGCTGGAACTGCGTCTACTTCACAGATTATATACTCTACGCTATAATTTCCTTTTGGAGTTCCTGGAGCTACTGTGATAGTTCCATTTGCATTTAATGTCAATCCTGATGGCAAAGTGCCTACAATATTTATTGTAACTTCTCCTGAATTAGTTCCAATTACTGCTTGGTTTCCATTTAGTGTATCGTTTCCTATTAGAGATACCGTTGTCCCGCCAATGTTGCCATTAATTGGAGTAATAGTATCTATTACTGCATCTATTATATTTACAACTTTAACTTCCGCAA